>JAFNAJ010000175.1 GCA_017860085.1 Acidobacteriota bacterium
AGACCGGCGCGCTTTGCCGCGACCAGGATGGGCGAGATGTGTCCACCGCAGAGGGTGAACACGGTGTCGATGCTCGCGCCCTGCAGCACCCGAGCGATCGCGTCGGCCCCTCTCGACGTGCTCGCGATCACTCAGCCCTCCCGCACTGCGGCGGCCCTCGTGTTCTGCTGCAGCGCCTGCGCGAATCGCGACACGCCGACGACGACAACACCCACGGCGAGGAAGAACAGTGCGCCCGCCGTGGCACCGAGCACGACGTTGCCGCCGGCGCCGAAGTTCGACCGGACGAGGATGACGAGGGCCGCGAGTGTCGTGACCACCATGAACACGGCGGGGAGCAGGGCGAACATGTGTGACTTCGCTCGCTGAACCAGCCACACCGTCACGGTGATCAACGCCAACGCGCCCATCAGCTGGTTTCCGGCGCCGAACACGGGCCACATCTGGCGCACCGTCGAGCTGAGCGCGAAGAACAGCATCAGGCCCACCGAGATCGCCGTGTTGGTCACCGGGTGCCGCAGCCAGGCCGGGCAGGCCGTGCCGAGCATGAAGGTCCAGAACTCGTCGATCATGTACCGGCAGAGCCTCACGGCCGTGTCGAGGGTCGTGACCACGAAGCCTTCGACCATCAGGATGCCGAGGACCACGGCGACGGCGACCGGCACGAACGGGAGCGCCGTGTTGACGAGTCGCCCTGTGCCGAGCGCGAACCCGAGCATGGGATTCGAAGGTCGATCTGGCGGGTAGACGATGTCGAGGTACTCGCGCTGGGGGACCATCGCGGCGACGGCCACCAGCACCACGACGGCCAGCAGGCTCTCCAGGATCATGGCGCCGTAGCCGATGCGTCGCGCGTCGCTCTCGCGCGACACCTGCCGCACGGTGGTTCCGCTGGCCACGAGCGAGTGGAACCCGCTGATGGCGCCGCAGGCCACCGTGATGAACAGGATGGGCCAGACGCCGGCGCGCATCGCCGCTTCACCGGCGGCGAGGTCCACCGCCGGCGCCTGCAGCCGCACGCCGTGCACCAGGCCCGCGACCAGCGCGGAGAAGGACACGAGTCCTATTCCTCCGTACAGGATCTGCACGTTGGTGAACTCGCGGGGCTGCAGCACGAGCCATACAGGAACCGCGCACGCGATGAAGACGTAGGCCGTCATCACGTACCGCCAGGTCTCCCCGTCGAGCTTCACCGGAACGAAGAAGCCGAGCACGATGCTCGCCACGCAGACGACCACTGCCAACGCGTAGGCCCACGAGGTCGGCAGGTTTCGCCGGCGGATCAGCCACCCGAGCACCGGCGCGAACGCGGTGATGAGGAGCACCGATGTCGTGGCGATGCCGCCGATGTGCGCATGGAGGACGCCGTCCACGACCTCGGTGGCGAGCAGGGTCTGATCGCCAGCAAGACGAAGCGCTTCGAGCGGGTACACGGACGTCAGCGCGGTGACCGACAGGTTCAGGAAGATCGCGTTGATGATCGTCAGCACGAAGATGAGGACAACGAGGTTGAGCAGGTAGCCGGCCGGGCCCAGCGTCTTACGCGCGATCCCGACGATCGTCGCCCCGCCTTCGCGAACGCTCGTGAAGAGCACGCTCATGTCGTGCACGGCGCCAAAGAAGATGCCCCCGAGGACGATCCAGAGCCAGACGGGTTGCCAGCCAAACGCCAGCGCGAGCGTGGGGCCGACGATGGGGCCGGCGCCGGCGATGGCTGCGAAGTGCTGGGCAAACACCACGTGGGATCGGCTCTCGACGAAGTCGCGGCCGTCGGCCAGGCGCCGAGACGGGGGAACGTTGGCGTCGTTCTCGCCGAACACCCGGCCGATAAACGGGGGATACAGGCGCAGCGCAACGGCGAAGGCGGCCATCGCGGCCAGGACCGGAAACAGGATGTTCATGGGCCGGGATCTCCGTGAGCGGGAGAGCGCGTGATGGTTGGTTATACCACGGCGGGGACCGGACCGGAGCGCTCCCGGGCTGTGCTACAGTGGCACGGTTGTAGGGGCGGGGCGAGCGGCTCCTGCGTGGGTGTGACCTTCGTCCGGAGCGCGCGGTGCGTGGGCTGGGCTCCGGCTATCGGGTCGGGACGAGCAACGCCGCTGGCGGATACCCGAACGAGGAGGACGGCGATGGACATCAAGGCGATCCAGGAGGCGCTGCGCGCCAGCCACGTGGACGGCTGGCTGCTGTGCGACTTCCGCAACCGGGAGTTCCTGGCGTACCGTGTCCTGGGTCTCAATCTCGAGAAGCTCAACTCGCGGCGCTGGTACTACTTCATCCCGTCGAAGGGCACGCCCAAGAAACTGGTGCACTCGGTCGAGCGCCAGGTGCTCGACGGGCTGCCGGGCACCAAGAGGGAGTACGTCTCTTGGAAGGAGCTCCATGCGGCGCTGAAGCGAATCCTCGGGGCGAAGAAGACGATCGCGATGCAGTACTCGCCTCGGAATCACGTCCCCTACGTCTCGACCGTGGACGCAGGCACGATCGAGCTCGTCCGCAGCTTCGGCCACAAGATCGTGTCGTCGGCCGACCTGACGCAGCTGTTCGTCTCGGTCATTGACGATCGAGGCTACCAGCTCCACAAGGAGGCGGGCGTTGCGGTGGACCGGATTCTCGCCCAGGCGTTCGAGGAGATCGGCAGGGGCGTCGCCGCCGACGACGGTGCGACGGAATACGACATCCAGCAGTTCATCATGCGGCGATTCGCGGAGGAGGGGCTGACGACCTACTCGCCCCCCATGGTTGGCGTCAACGATCACCCGGCCGACCCGCATTTCGAGGTCACCGCGGAGAACGCGCGACGCATGAAGCGCGGCGACACGGTGCTCATCGACCTCTGGGCGAAGAAGGACGTGCCCGGCTCGATCTACTACGACATCACGTGGGTGGGTTTCATCGGCGACCGTCCGCCGGCCAAGTACGTCGAGCTGTTCACGGCGGTCCGCGATGCGCGGGACGCGGCCGTCGACTTCGTGGTCGACCGCGTCGACAAGGGGCGTCCCTGCTTCGGGTGGGAGGTGGACGACGTGTGCCGGGGCGTCGTGAGGAAGGCCGGGTACGCGAAGCACTTCCTGCACCGCACGGGGCACTCGATCGGCGAAGAGGTCCACGGCAACGGCGTGAACATCGACAACCTCGAGACGCGCGATGAACGGCGGCTGATACCGGGTTGCTGCTTCTCAATCGAGCCGGGAATCTACCTGTCGGGAAGGATGGCGGTCCGCACCGAGGTCAACATGTTCATCCGCCCTGGAGGCGTGGCCGAGGTTACCGGCGAGATCCAGCGCGATCTGGTCCTGATTCAGTAGGCACGTCAGGTGCCCTGCGTCCCGGCCGGCAGGCGCACCGTGAACACGGCTCCCCCCTCGGGACGATTGGCGGCGCGCACCTCGCCCCCGTGCAGCTCCACGAGGTGCCGCACGATCGACAGGCCCAGCCCCGTGCCCCCGGTCTCACGCGACCGCGCCTTGTCGACGCGGTAGAACCGTTCGAACACCCGGTGCAGGTCGCTCTCGGGAATACCCGGTCCCTGGTCGAGGACGCGGATGCAGAGACTCGATCCCTCCCGCGACGACTGCAGCGTGATCACGCTGCGCTCAGGCGCGTAGTTCGACGCGTTCTCGACGAGGTTCTTCAGCACGTCGTGCAGCTTGGCCGCGTCGGCCACGACCGATGCCGCGTCGGGCGCGACCTCCACGCGCACGGTCTGTGACCGCGACTCGATGGCCGGCTGTACCTCGGTCAGCACCCCGGCCAGGAGCGTCTCGACCTGGCAGGGCACCCGCTCGAGCGTCTCCTGCCCCGCATCGAGGCGCGCCAGCCGCAGCAGGTCCTTGACCAGCCGTTCCATCCGCCACGAGTGCCGCTCGATGATCTCGAGGAACCGGCGGGTCTCGTCGGGCGGCGGCGGCTCGTCCATCAGGGCCTCGACATAACCGCGGATCGCCGTCAGGGGTGTGCGCAACTCGTGCGAGACGTTGGCGACGAAGTCGCGGCGAACCCGGTCGGCCCGCTTGAGATCGCTCACGTCGTGCAACACGAGCACGGCGCCGCCCGGTGACGCCACCGGCGCCGCCCGTGCGACGAACGTGCGAGTGGGTTCGGCGCCGAGCGACAGCTCGACGGCGCGGGGAACCTGGCCGGTCAGCGCCTCGCGGAGCTCCGTGGCGATGTCCGGATGCCGGATCAACTCGACGTAACGGCGGCCCACGGCTGATGCGTCGAGCCGGAGCATCGCTCGGGCCGCGTCGTTCACCAGTTCCACTTCGCCGCGGTCGTTGACGGCCAGCACGCCCTCGACCATGCCGGCCAGGATGGCCTCCATGCGCGCCCGGTCTCTCGAGAGATCCAGGAGGCGCTGACCCAACTGCTGGACCGACTCGTCGAGCGCCCGCGCCACGCTGCCCAGTTCGTCGTTGCGCAGGTCGTGGATGCGCAACGTGAGATTGCCCGAGGCGAACTCCCGGGCGACAGCGGCCAACGCGTCGAGGCGTCGGGCCAGCACACGCGACGAGATCCACGCCAGCGCCAGCGCGCCGGCCAGGGCCACGAGCAGGGCGGGCATCACGAACCGCGTCGCACGGGCTGCCTGCTCGCGGACGATGGCAAGCGGGCGTGACAGGCGGACGACGGCCACGGGGCTGCCCGACACGGGGACGGCGACATACACGAGGTCGCGACCGAGCGTCGCACTGTGCCGCACCGACGTGCCCAGCCCCTCCTTGAGCGCCTGCAGGACCTCGGGACGATTGCGGTGGTTCTCCAACCGCGGGAGCTCCGCGCCCCCGGCCGACGAGTCGCCCAGCACCCGTCCATCGTGTGCAATCAGCGTCACGCGCCCGGTCACGTCTCGACCGATCCGGTCGGCATCGGCGTCGAGCCTCTCGGGTGACACGGACCCGCGTTCGCCGATCTCGCGCGCCACCAGCCTCGCCTCGGCCGACAGCGTCTCGATCGTGCTGGCCACGACTTCCTGACGGTACGAGCGGGAAAGGAGGAAGACGACGGCGGCAAGGCTGATCGCCGCCACCGCAAACGCCGACAGGAAGATCCGCGTCCGAAAGCGCAGGGTCATCTGAATCAGGCGTCCCCGCCGGTGCCGGTCGGCTCGACGAGCTTGTAGCCGAACTGCTTGATGGTCGCGATCCCCTCCGCCAGCGCGGGCAGCTTCTCCCGCAGGCGTCGGACGTGGACGTCAACGGTGCGGGTGCCCCCGGTGTACGAGTAGCCCCACACGTCCGAGAGCAGCAAGTCGCGCGAGAGCACACGGCCGCGGTGCTCGATGAGGTAGCGAAGCAGCAGGAACTCCTTGGCGGTGAGATGCACCTCGCGATCGCCATCGCGCACGACGTGCTGATCGAGGTCGATCGTGATGGGGCCGTATCCAAGCCGGTTGGTTCGCGCCGGCCCCGTTCGGCGGAGCATGGCCTTCACTCGAGCGGTCAGCTCGCGCGGGCTGAACGGCTTCGTCACGTAGTCGTCGGCTCCGAGCTCGAGACCCGCGATCCGGTCCGACTCGTCGGCCCTGGCGGTGACCATGATGATCGGGACGGCGGCAGTGGCCCGATCACCCCTGAGCGCCTTGCAGACGCCAAACCCGTCGAGCCCCGGCAGCATCAGGTCGAGCACGACGAGGTCTGGCGGCTCGCGGCGCACCGCGCTGAGCGCGTCCTGGCCCGACGTGGCGAGGGAGACCGAGTACCCGGCACGGCCGAGGTACAGGCGAAGCAGGTCGGCGATGTCCCGGTCGTCTTCGACGATGAGGATGCGAGCAGCGGGCGTCATGCTGCGGACGGGCCGACGGCCATCATCCGATATCCATGTAACGCCCGTGTTAACGCGTGGGCGGTGCCTGTGCCCGCTCGCCAACGAACGCGACCGGTTCGCCCTTGCCGATCGGGGGCGTCGCGACGACGTAGAGCACCTCGCCGTCGAACGGCGCTCGAA
>JAFNAJ010000176.1 GCA_017860085.1 Acidobacteriota bacterium
GTCGGGCCGCACCCAGTATTTGATCGACTCGCCCAGTGCGGCCCGCCGATGCACGAGGGTCACGGACGCGCCCGCGCGGTAGAGGTCGAGGGCCGCCTCGGCGGCCGAGTTCTTGCCGCCCACGATGACAACGCGTCGGCGGAAGAAGGGATGCGATTCGCGATAGTAGTGCGAGACGTGGGGCAGGTCCTCACCCGGGACCTCCAGCAGGTTCGGCCGATCGTAGGCACCGGTGGCGAGCACCACGAACCGGCCGTGCAGGACGCGGCGGACGCCCCGCAACGACCGGGTCTCGACTGAGAACACGCGTCCCTTTGATGGGTCGACGTGGGGAAAGACCCGCGTCACTTCCTCGCCGAGCTGGATGTCGAGCTGATAGGTGTCGACCACCCGACGGTAGTAGCGAAGGGCCTCGGCGCGCGTGGGCTTCTCGTAGGGCGTGACGAACGGGAGCCCGCCAATCTCGAGGAGCTCCGGGGTGGTGAAGAACACCATGTTCGTCGGGAAGTGCAGGATGGTGTTGACGAGCGCCCCCTTCTCGAGCACCACCGACGCGAGGCCGGCTTTGCGAGCCGCGATGGCCGAGGCCAGTCCCGCCGGACCTGCGCCGATGACGATGACGTCGTGCACGATCATGGCAGGGGAATCATAGTCCGGCTCACGGCGACGGGCCACCGACCGACGACGACTGGATCTCAGCGATCAGATCTCAGCCACGGATGCTCGGCCGCCGGCTACCGGCGTCGCGACGGGGGTGGAGCGGGCGTGTAGGTCACCATCACGTTGGACACGATCGCGACGGGGCGACCCTTGGCCGTGAACACCGACCGACCATCCAACGCCTGGACGACGAGGCGCTCGCCAACGAGGCTCACCTCGGTGACGCCCGCGGGCAGCGTCACGGTCACCGGTTCGGTGCCCACGGGCGCCACCGCCTTGAGGCCGGTCGGGCCCGCACCGCTGCCGATGCGGTCCACCAGATCGGCCGGGGAACGGAACGCGCTGATCACCGCCGCGCGGGCCAGGGGTTCCCCCTCGGGCGGCAGGACGCGGATGGTGGCCGTGTACTCCGCAAACGCCTTGCCGGCTTTGATCTGCTGCTCCGAATACGTGTGGCGGTTGTGGAGGTCGAAGGTGAGCGTCGCGGTGCCCCTGTGCGGCGGCAGCGCAATCACCGCCCCTTCCGCGAACGTGCCCGTCACGAGGATGTCGCAGAAGCGACGGCCCGACTTCACGCCGTCGCCGAGTTCCGATGGGCACGTGACCTTCGCCGGCTCGCTCTTCGGTGCTGCAGGCGACGACGTCCGGCGGCGGGACTGAGCGTCGAGTGGCGTCAGGGCAACGACGATGACGAGCAGGACAAGCGCAAGGGAACGGAACCGCACAGCCCAAGTATACCCAGCGACAGAGCCGCCCACGCTCCAGAACGGGTGGGGCCTGGCAGGTGCCAGGTGTGAAAAACGCTGAGATTCAAGACCTGACCCCATCGGCCCGGTGCTTGATGAGCTCGAGGAACTCCGATCGGGTGCGCGCGTCCTCGCGGAAGACGCCCAGCATGGCCGACGTCAGCGCGAAGGAATTCTGTTTCTCGACGCCGCGCATCGACATGCAGAGATGCGTGCCTTCCATCACCACCGCCACGCCGAGCGGGTTGATCTTCTCGAGGATGACCTCGGCAATCTGGTTGGTCAGGCGCTCCTGGACCTGGAGCCGCCGGGCATACACGTCCACGAGACGCGGGATCTTGCTGAGGCCGATCACCCTGCCCTGCGGGATGTAGGCCACGTGGCACTTGCCGAAGAAGGGCAGCAGGTGGTGCTCACAGAGGCTGTAGAAGTCGATGTCTTTGACGATGACCATCTCGTTGTAGTCGACCGAGAACAACGCGTCGTTGATGACCTCGTCGATGTCGACCCGATAGCCGCTCGTCAGGAAGCGCAGCGACTGCTCGACCCGCTTCGGCGTGTCGAGCAGCCCCTCCCGCGATGGATCCTCTCCCATCTGCAACAGCAGTTCACGAATCAGGTCCTGCATATGGCTGTTCTCAGCGTGACGGGCGTGTCGGTTCCTGGTTCCTGGTTCTCAGTACTTGTAAAACCCTTCCCCGCTCTTCTTGCCGAGCCGTCCGGCCAGCACCATCCGCTTGAGCAGGGGGGGAGGCGCGTACGCCGGCTCTCTGAACTCCTCGAACATGATGTTCGCGATGTAGTACGTGGTGTCGAGCCCGACGAAGTCGAGCAGCGTGAACGGCCCCATGGGGTGACCGCAGCCGAGCTTCATCCCCTTGTCGATGTCCTCCACTGTGCCGAGGCCGTGCTCGTACGACCGGATCGCGTCGAGCAGGTACGGCACCAGCAGCCGATTGACGATGAAGCCGGGGCGATCGGGCGCGGTGATGGCTTCCTTGCCGAGGGACGTCGCAAACGCGAAGGCGCGGTGGTAGGTCTCGTCAGAGGTCGTCAGCGCCCGGATCACCTCGACGAGCTTCATCAGCGGGACGGGGTTGAAGAAGTGGAGGCCGACGAAGCGGTCGGGACGCTTCGTGGTCGCCGCCAACTCGGTGATGCAGAGCGACGAGGTGTTCGACGCGAAGATCGTGGGCTCGGCGACGAGCGCGTCGAGCGCCGCGTACGCCTTCCGCTTCTCGTCGAGGTTCTCGATGATGGCTTCGATGACGACATCGCAGGCGGCCAGGTCGTCGAACGACGTGGTGCCGCTGAGGTTGGACAGCGTCGCGTCACGGCTTTCGGGGGTGAGCTTGCCCTTGTCGACGGCTCCCGACAGGAACGCGCGGATGCGGCCGAGGCCTTTCTCGAGCAGGCCTGCCTCGACCTCGCGCACGATCGTCTTGTAGCCCGACTGCGCCGCCACCTGGGCGATGCCACCGCCCATCAGGCCGCATCCCAGCACTCCGACGGTCTTGATCTGCATGATGACACCTCACGCTTCAGCAGCCCTCAATCAATGGAATACAACGCTCGTCGGTTCTTGGTGCTTCGTTCTTGGTTCTTGGTCCGTTCCTGGGGATTGGTACTTGGTTCGTGCTCGGTTCTTGGTTCGTGAGGTTCTGGTCGAACGAAGAACGAACCGCGGACCAAGAACCCCGAACGGACCAAGAACGAAGAACCAAGAACCAAGAACCGCCTCCGTGCCTGCCCGTCACTGCCGCTCGAGCAGCGCCGCAATGCCCTGGCCGCCGCCGATGCAGGCCGAGGCAATGCCACGCTTGACGTCCCGCCGGCGCATCTCGAGCATCAGCGTGAGCAGCAGCCGTGTGCCCGACATCCCCAGCGGGTGGCCGAGGGCGATGGCGCCACCGTTGACGTTGACCTTCTCGCGGTCGAGACCCAGCTCCTTCTCCACCGACAGGTACTGCGCCGCAAACGCCTCGTTGATCTCGATGAGATCGATGTCGGCCAGCGTCAGCCCGGTGTTCGACAGCAGCGTGCGGATCGCGGGTGCCGGTCCCATGCCCATGAGCGACGGCTCGACACCGACGGTGGCGTAGGCCGTCAGCCGGGCCAGGGGCTTCAGCCCGTGCGCCCGGACCGCCTCCTCGGACGCCATCAGCAGCGCCGCTCCGCCATCGACGATGCCGCTGGCATTGCCCGCCGTCACGCCGCCGTCCTTCTTGAACGCCGGCGCCAGTTTCGCCAGCGTCTCCATGGTCGTCTCGGGACGCAGGTGATCGTCGCGCTCGAACAGCTGCACGCCCTTGCGGCCCTTGAGCTCGACGGGCACGACCTCCTCGGCCAGCCGTCCCTCGTCCCACGCCTTTGCGGCGAGCTGCTGGCTGCGCAGCGCGAAGCGATCCTGATCCTCCCGCGTCACGCCGTACTTGGCCGCGCAGTTCTCCGCGGTGATCGCCATCGGGGCGCCGCAGTAGCTGTCGATCAAGGCCTCCCACAGCGAATCCTCGAGCTTGCCCTGCCCCAGGCGCAGGCCCGAGCGCAGGCCACGGATGACGTGAGGCGCCTGGGTCATGCTCTCGGTGCCGCCCGCCAGCACCACGCCCGCTTCGCCCAGCCGGATCAGCCGAGCCCCGACCGCGGCGGCCTCGATACCCGAGCCGCACAGGCGGTTGACGACGAGCGCGGGCACCTCGATGGGGATGCCGGCTTTGAGCCCGACGTGGCGCGCGTGGTAGATCGCGTCGGCACTCGACTGGATCACGTTGCCGATGACGACGTGGTCGACCCACCCGGGCTCGATGCCGGTGCGTTCGAGCGCCGCGCGCGCGGCGATCGCGCCGAGTTCGGTCGCGGACATGTCCTTCAGCGCGCCGGCGTACTCGCCCATGGGCGTGCGCGCGCCACCGATCAGATAGACAGGATGCTGAATCATGGCGGTCTCAGGGCTCCCTTGGGAAAAGGGGACACTCATCTTTTTCGCGTCGGGCGCGGTGTCCTCAAAAGGGGAACGCGAAAAAGATGAGTGTCCCCTTATTGGCGTTATCACATCCGTGTCCGCAGCGTGCGGACGATGAAGTCGCCGGTCTCGCGGGTGCCGAGCGCGCCGCCAATCTCCGCGGGACCGTTGCCGGTCTGCACGGCCTCGGTGACCGCGGCCTCCACGGCCGCGGCTTCACGAGTGCAGCCGAGGTACTCGAGCATGAGGGCCGCCGACAGGATGGCGCCGATGGGGTTCGCGACATTCTTGCCGGCGTACTTCGGGGCCGAGCCGTGCACCGGCTCGAACATCGACGTCTTCCCGGGATGGAGATTCCCTGACGCAGCCATTCCCAGGCCGCCCTGCAGCTGCGCGCCCAGGTCGGTGACGATGTCGCCGAACATGTTGTTGGTGACGATCACCTGGAACTGGGCCGGGTTCTTCACCATCTGCATGGCCAAGGCGTCGATGTAGAGGTGCGTGGGCTCGATGCCGGGATACGACGCCGCCACCTCGCCGAACACGCGCTGCCACAGCGCGTGTCCCTGGGTGAGCGCGTTGCTCTTGTCGGCCATGCACACCCTGGTCAGGCCGTGGGCGGCGGCGTACTCGAAGGCGTGCCGGATGATGCGCTCCACGCCCTTGTACGTGTTGATCTCCTCCTGGATGGCGATCTCGTCGGGGGTTCCGGCCTTGAAGCGCCCCCCGATGTTGACGTAGAGCCCCTCGGTGTTCTCGCGGAAGACGACGAAGTCGATGTCCGCCGGCCCCCGGTCCTTCAGCGGGCACAGCTTCGCGTCGAGGAGCCGAACCGGCCGGTGGTTGACGTACAGGTCGAGCTCGAAGCGCATCCCCAGCAGGATGTCGCGCGCATGCCGCATGTCGGGCACGCGCGGGTCGCCAAGGGCGCCGACGAAGATCGCGTCGAACTCCTTGGCGAGCAAGGCGTGACCCCCGGGCGGCATGCTGATGCCCGTCTCGAGGAAGTGGTCGGCGCCGTACGGCAAGTGCTCGAGCTCGAAGCGCTGTCCGTAGACGTCGCCCACGGCCTCGATGACCTTCACCGCTTCCGCGGTCACATCCTTGCCGATGCCGTCTCCGGGGATGATTGCGATGCGCATGCTCTCACGCGGCGGTTCTTGGTTCGTGGTTCTTGGTTCTTGGTCCGTTCGGGGTGCTTGGTTCTTGGTTCGTTCTTGGTTCGTTCTTGGTTCCGGTTGGTGCGTTCTTGGTTCGCTGGGCGGCATGAGGCTTGCGAATCGCAACGCCTGATGGGTGTCAAACGGTTCGAGGATCTCCGGGTCTGGCAGGAGGCCAAGGCGCTCTCCGACGACATCGCGCCGGTTCTGCGCCGCGCCGCGCTCGCCGACGACCCGAAACTCCGCAGTCAGCTCGGCGCGGCTGTCGCGTCCATCATGTCAAATATCGCCGAAGGCTTCATCCGTCGTCGCCGCAAAGAATTCACACAGTTCCTGAGGGTCGCAGCCGGCTCGACTGCCGAAACCCGATCGCTGCTGTACGTGCTCGAGAGCCGCGACGCCATCAGCCACCAGGAACGG
>JAFNAJ010000177.1 GCA_017860085.1 Acidobacteriota bacterium
CGCGGTAGTAGAGCTTGTTGCGTTGCCGGATGGGGCGTTGGCTGGCCAGCTCGACAGGAATGTCAGACACGGTCTCGGCTTTCGGCGGCTCGGTGGTCGACGTTCGGATTCTCTGGGGTTGCGCGTCCGGTCTTGGGACTCGGGAGTCGGCGTTCGAGCTCTCAGGCGCTTGCCCTCGAATGGCGGCCGTCCAGGCCGGCGGCCGGCTACGGATTATAGACGGCCCCGCCGCGGATGATGACAGCCGGCTTTCGGAGATGACGGATGTCGGCGAGCGGATCGCCGTCGAGCACGAGGATGTCGGCCAGGGATCGCCGTCGAGCACGAGGATGTCGGCCAGGTAGCCCGTCCCGATGTGCCCCAGTTCGTGCGCGCGACCCATCCGCGATCTGCGCAACCCTCGCCCCGACGCTGGCGGCGTCCCTCATGAGCCAGATGGGGTCGTCGTTCTCGAGCTCGAGGGGCTTCGGATCGTGGGTGGCGACGCCGAAGCCACCGGCCATCGCGACTGCGGCGATAATGCCGAGCAGGCACGGCCGCCTTCGTCGGCCGACCTGCAGGTCGGCCACAACGACGGGTCGTTCTGGCATGGGAGTGATTCTAGCCGTAGTTTCTCAGTGGCAGACCCTGAGGGTCGACGGCCTGAGCACGGATGGCCCCGTGGGGCAGGCCTTCAGGCCGGTCGGATTCGGCAACCGATGTCACCGGCGCAGCGTCCGAGGAGAGATATGTTGAAGCTCCTGATCCTCACCGCCTTCGTGGTCGCACCCCTTGCAGCGTTTGCCGACGACACCAAGCCGGCCAAGCTCAGCGTGGGCGACCGGCTCCCGCCGCTCAAGGGGGAGTTCCTGACGGGACGCGCTGCGCAGCTCCCGGACGTCTCGCTCGGCAAGGTCGCCGTGGTCATGCTGGGTTTCACCTACGATTCGCGCCACGCGGTCGAAGCCTGGGGCGAGTGGTTCCGTAAGACCATCGGCCTCGATGGCGAGACCACGTTCTTCGAGGTCCCGATGATTGGTGGTATGGGACGGCTGGGCCGATGGTTCATCGACAGCGGCATGCGGCGAGGCACGCCGAAGGATCTGCACGAGAACGTGATCACGGTCTACGGCGGCACGGGCGATTGGAAGCGCCGCGTGGGCTTCGCCTCCGAGGACGCCGCCTACCTCCTCCTCCTCGACCGTGACGGCACGGTGCGTTGGATGCACGCCGGGGATTTCGACGAGACAACCGCGCGGGAACTCGAGAAGACCATCGCGGCGCTACGCTAGCGTCGCTCCACGGCGCCCGTCAGCCATTCGCGGGTCCGTTCCTCCAGATACGGGAAGAACGGGTTGCTCCCGAGGCGCATGATATCGTCCGCGCTGATCGTCATCACACCTCGCTCTCCCCGCGCTCGGACCAGGCCCAGGCGAATCCCGTAGCTCTCGCGCGGATCGGGGTCGAGCCCGTACAGCGGATCGTCCAGCCGAAACGGCAGTGCCACGTGCGACAGCGAGTAGACGCCGACAGGCCACGACAGGCCCAGGTCTCGTGACACGATCTCGCGTTGACCCGGCGATACGTCCTTTTCCGCGACCTCGAACCCGTCGGGTGTCGCGTTGGTGACGACCGACACCCGGTACGGCCGCGGCTGTCCATGAAACAGGTTCTTGAACAGGTTCAGGGCCTCTGGTCGCATGAAGGCCCTCAAGACCTCCCGGCGGTGGAGGTCGAACATGACGAGCTCGCTGCCGTTGGGCTCCAGCCGGTCGTACAACCGCGTGACGACCGCGTCGGTGAGCACCGTCGCATCGACGCTGGACTGGAACGTGAGCACGGGCGGCAGCTCGCGCAGGCGACCGTTCGCCGCGAGCCTGGTCAGGCCTCGATCGAGCGCCCGCGTAACCAGGTGCGACTGCAGCCCGCCATTGGCTGGAAACGAGTTGTACTTGAACGGGTTGTACTCCACGGCGACGGTGGTCCACGCCGACCGATCGAAGTACGGGATCCCGCTGAGCACCGGCAGCACGCGCGAGAGTGAAGCAAACGGGGTGACACCGATCATCGGCGAGACCAGGATCAGCCGGTCTGGGCGTGGCAACCCTCCCGACTCGATGGCGTCGATCGCGTAGTTGAGGACCAGCGCCCCCCCGTTCGAGTAGCCGACGAGGACGATGGGTTTGCCATCACCAATCGTCTGGCGCACGTGACGGACGCCCAGGCGCACGGCGGCCGTCCAGTCGTGCCAGTTGGCCCGCTCGAGACCCGCGGGCACCGTTCCGTGGCCCGGCATGCGCATCGCGAGCGCGTAGAAGCCCTCCTGCTCACAGATACGGGCCAGGGCGCGCATGCTGTAGGGCGAGTCGCTCATTCCGTGGACGAGCAAGGCGCCGCCCCGAATCTTCGACGGGGCGAGCTCGAACGTCTTGTTCCAGTTCTGCCCCTTGAAGCTGGCCGGGTTCATCGGGCTGCCCGCGAAGTAGCGGTTGGCGGACACCCGTTGGCTGGCGTCGAGGCGTTGCTCGACGCGCTGCTGGACCTCCCGGAGGATCTCGTCCTCTCGCGCCATGTAGTCGGAGAGGGTCGTGTCGGGCCCGATATCGTCGGCCCGCCACTCTCGGGCAGGGGCCTCACGGTGCCACGGCTGCAGGGGGGGCTGGTGGCGCGACAGGAAGGCCCAGGTGAGGAGGGCCCCGACGATGGCGATCGCCAAGAGGGCCAGGAGCCGACGAACGAGACGGAGGATGCGGGACATGGCAGGGTTCTGGGGTTCTAGGGTGCCAGGCTGGCGATCTGTGCGAGAATAAGAGGTTCACTGGGCAAGATACAGCCAAGACGGGCACAGCATGGAAGCCATCATCGACCTGTTTCTCCACCTCGACAAGCACCTGGCCGAACTGATCGCGGCGTACGGGCCGTGGATCTACGCCATTTTGTTCCTGATCGTGTTCGCTGAGACCGGTCTCGTCGTCACCCCGTTCCTGCCGGGCGACTCGCTCCTGTTTGCCTCTGGCGCCATTGCCGCCACAGGATCGCTCAACATCTTCCTCATGACCGCGTTGCTGCTCGCGGCGGCCATTCTCGGCGATGCGGTCAACTACTCGGTCGGCCGATTCGTCGGCCCGCGCATCTTCCACGCGGATGACCGCGGCAGCTTCTGGCACCGGATCATCAACCGCGACCACCTGCAGCGGGGACACGAGTTCTTCGAGCGTTACGGCGGCAAGGCCGTGGTCATCGGCCGCTTCGTGCCCATCGTGCGCACGTTCGTGCCGTTCGTCGCCGGCGCGGTCTCGATGACCTACCCGAAGTTTGCCTTCTACAACGTCACCGGGGCCATCCTGTGGGTTGGCGTCTGCGTCGGCGGCGGGTACGCGTTCGGCAACGTGCCGGTGGTCAAGCAGAACTTCTCGGTGGTCGTCATGGGCATCATCGCCGTGTCGCTGCTGCCCATCGTGATCGAGTTCGTCCAAGCGCGCCGGCGCAAGGCCAGTCTCGCGGCAAGGTCGCTCGAGGCGGCGGAGTAGGAGACACGCCCGGCGTCCGGCGCTCGGGGGCCCTACGTCACTTCGCGCTGCTGGCGAGTGTCGTCTCCGGCAGGCGCTCGAGCCCCACGAGCATCCATCCAGTCGCGGTTCGCCTGAAGTAGGCGTGCAGCGGCGTCTCCCACGCCGTGCCTGTACCCGGGGCCGCGGCGATGCCCACACGCACGTAAGTACCCTCACCTGCCGGCAGCCCGGCGGGGGCCATGATTCCGGTGGCCGGTCCCGATGATTCGCCAATCGCTTGCGTCTCACCGGTCGCGTTGTCGAACCGCGCCCATTGAGCGCGATACCGAGCCGGCGGCGGCGCCACACCTGCGTCAACGGCGGCATTTCGAAACGTCAAGGTGCCGCTGCTGTCCAGGGCGGGATCGACGACAGGGTTGATGGCCGGCAGGTAGGCGCGCCCGATGGCGTCTCGCCTGGCCGTGAGGGTGGTGACCAGGAACGCCTCGGCATCGGCGTCGGTGTACTGCCCGGCTTTCACAGCCCCCTTGATCAGCTCGTCGGTCATCCCCATGACCTTGCGCGCGGCCCAGAACCGGTCGTCGGCCCGCACTCGGCGGAATGCCGCGTTGGAGTACTGTGGCTTCCACTGCCCGGGGTCCCAGGCGTCGCCGTCTCGCGGCAGGCGCCCAACCGACTCGGTCTCGTGAAGCGGAACGGTGCGCCAGTCGTCGATGGCGAACCCCAAGGCCGCAAGACGCTTCAGGCTGCGCTTGGGATCGACCAGGTACTCGTGCCCGGCGCCGTAATCCTGCGGGCGCACCCCGCCGCTGCCAAGCGTCGACCCGAAGTCGAGCAGGTTGTGGCGTACGTAAGCGCGATCGGCGTCACGAACGAGCGTGTCGAGCGTATTGCTGGCCTGGGCCTTGACGTGGTTGAGCCACGCGGAGAAGACCAGCAGGCCGCGCAGTTCGCGCCGGTGCTCGTGCGGCACGATGTCGTTGGGGTCGTCGGGGCGGGTGCCGCTGAACCGGAAGGGGCCAAGTGGGGCGCCAACCAGCGCACGGCTCGCCACGACCCTCGCGCGCCCGTCGGGAAGCCGCGGTGCGTACTTGAACAGCAGGTCGAGGTCCTTCTCGCGCATCTGCCGCGTGTAGGCGCCGGGCGGCTGAACGAGCGCGCCCTCGCCCACGGTGAGCTGCTCCCGCTTGACGTAGGCCACGTGGTACTCGGGCACGTTGTAGCCCAAAGCCCAGAGCAGCCGACTGACGACGACTTCAGCGCCCGTCGCCATCTCGGGATACCCCGGGGGATCGAACTTGACGAACCACCGGATGCCGGCCGTGTCGGTGATGGTGAAGCCGAGTTGGTCGCCCTCGACCTTGCCCTCCGAGACCACCCAGTTCCCCGGCAAAGGCCCCTCGGTCTCGCACACGCCCCTGGTGACGTCGGCCGGCGTCAACGTCTCACGACCGATGCGGTTGGTGAACCAGCTCGAGTCGGGCACCTCGTCGATCGTGTTGAGGTTCTGCGCCCGAACGTCGCGCGTCTCCTCTCCGGGGTCCTTCAGGGTGCTCTCGTACGCCAAGTACTCATCGGCGAGAATCCATGGTTGCACGCCCGACGCGTCCTCGGCCCGGTCGTCGTCCACCCAGATCGGGTCGTCGTCGTAGAAGCGCGGGCTCGCGGTGCGCACGCCCGAAGCCATGTGCAGCACGAGGGCCGCGCCTACTGCGGCCGCGGCCGTGACTCTCAACGCTGCGTGGAGGGTTGCCTTCGGATTCCGCATCTGTCGATCAGTCTCTCAGTCAGTCGATCGGTCCCAAGCCGCAGGCCTGAAGGCCTGTGCTACCGCGTCCGGAACCCGGTCCCCGGGAACCCTGGGCCAGAACCTTGCTAGAAACTGGCCCCGACGCCGAAAATGAACCGCATCCGCTCGTCGCTCCGCGCCACTTCGAACCGCATGATGGCGGTGCTGCGGGTGTGGAACCGGATGCCCACGCCATAGTCGTTCTTGAGATCGCTGAAGTCGAGATCGCTCGCGTCCGGCGCCACCTTGCCGGCATCGTAAAAGACCACCATGTCGGCGAAGGGCGACACGGCCCAGCGGTACTCGGCCGTCAGCAAGAGCTTGTTGCGGTCGCGAAACCGGAAATTGTCGAAACCGCGCAGGTCACGCGAGCTGCCGAGCGTCGGCAGCAGGAAATACGGCACCTCGTTGTCGCCGCCCGTCCTGGTGAACGTCGCCTGCGCGCGCAGCGCAATCACCCAGTTGTCCCTGAGAATCGGGATCAGGTAGCCCGCGGCGGTGTCGATCAGGTCAAAGTCGTAGGGCAGATCGCTGGTGGCCGAGAGCGACGCGAAGTCGACCCGGGCGAATCCCCCGCGGGTGGCGTAGCTCGGGGTCAACGACCGGAGACGCGGGGCCGCCCGCGTGACCCGTGCCGACGTACCGGCGAAATCGCCGCTCACGTCTCGGGTGTCGACTTGCACGAACGCTCGGGTCACGAAGTAGTCGGGGCTGTCGCCGAGGCCCGGAACCTGGTCCGGCGTGAAGATCTCCTCGATCGACGGCTCGATCTTCCCGGACCCCAGGTTGTTGTTGACGTAGTCGATCCCGCCGCCGATGCCCATCCACGACAGCGGTCTCACGAGCACCGTGCCGAGCAGGGT
>JAFNAJ010000178.1 GCA_017860085.1 Acidobacteriota bacterium
GAAGCGCATGCCCTGGAACTCGCTCCACGATTTGGTGAGTCTGCCGGGTCGCCTGGCCGACCACAACGGCGGTGCGTGGACCCCCGCGGTCGACCTCTACGAGACGGGCGACCGCTACGTGCTCGTCGCCGAGGTCCCAGGGTTCACGTCTGCGGATTTCGCGATCAACGCGACGGCCGACTCGCTCACGATCTCCGGTCGTCGTCCGCCGCTCGGCATCGAGCCTCAGCAGTACCTGCGGCTCGAACGCGGCCAGGGGGACTTCTCCCGCACTTTCTCGTTCCCCGAGGTGATCGGGACCGGCGAGATCGGGGCCGAGTTGCGCGACGGCCTGCTGACCGTCACGATTCCCAAGGCCGACTACGCGGCGCCCCGACGGGTCGATATCCGCTGACGTCCCTCGAGGGAGTGGTGTGATGCCCAGACGGTTCACGATGGTCGCCGTGCTCGTCGGCATGGGCTTGCTCGCCGGCCTGGTGCTGACGGGCCGGATGCGCAGTGCCAGCGACTCGCTGGCGCGCCCGGCCGCCCCGGTGACGGCCCCGGTCAGCGCCGAACAGTCGCGGCCGGCCGTGACAGGCCCGGCCAGCGCGCCCGACTTCACCGACATCGCCGCGCGCACGGTTCCCGCTGTCACCAACATCTCGTCGCTCCAGGTGGTGCGGACCCCGGCGTCGCCCTTCGCCAACGACCCGTTCTTCCGCTACTTTTTCGGCGACGACCCCGACATGTTCGGGTCGCGCGAACGCCGCGGCGAGAGCGCGGGTTCGGGCGTGATCGTGTCGCCCGACGGCTACGTGCTCACCAACAACCACGTCGTCGGCGCCCACATGCGGGAGATTACCGTGGTGCTGGCCGACCGCCGCGAGCGAGGGGCGAAGCTCGTGGGCGTCGACCCGCTCACCGACCTGGCCGTCCTCAAGATTGATGGCCGCAACCTCCCCACCATCCCCTGGGGCGACTCATCGTCGCTGCGAGTGGCCGAGTGGGTGCTCGCCATTGGGAATCCGTACCAGCTGAGCCAGACCGTCACGCTCGGCATCGTGAGCGCGTTGGGGCGTACCAACATCAACGTGGCCGGCTACGAGGACTTCATCCAGACCGATGCTGCCATCAACCCGGGCAACTCGGGCGGCGCGCTGATCAACCGGCGCGGCGAGCTCGTCGGGATCAACACCGCGATCTACTCCCAGAGCGGTGGCTACCAGGGCATCGGGTTCGCGGTGCCGAGCAACCTCGCCCGACGCGTGATGGACGACCTCATTCGGTACGGCGAGGTGCGGCGGGGATCGATCGGCGCGGTGCGCACCGTGTCGATCACCAACGCCCTGGCCCAGGAGCTGGGCCTGCGGTCGACCAGCGGTGCCCTCGTCTGGGAGATGAGCCGCAGCTCGGACGCCTACGCGTCGGGACTCCGGCCGGGCGACGTGGTCGAGACGTTCAACGGACAGCCCGTCGAGGATGCCTCGCAGTTGATGCGATTGGTGGCCGACGCGCCCATCGGCCGCACGGCGACGTTCGGTGTGCGCCGCGGCACGCAGACCTTCGAGCTCAGGGTGCCCGTCTCCAAGGCCGCCACGCGTCAGCGGTCGATCTGATTCTGCCGAGCGGGCTCCGGTCAGCGGCGGTCCCGCGGCCCCGAGACGGCCGGGTGGCCCTTGACGAACACCCGCCACAGACGCTCGGTCCCCACCCTGATGCCGATGCGGGGACTCCAGGCCACAGGCCCCGGGTCGAGCCCCACGTCCTCGATGTGCAGGCGCCCCCCGCTCAGGCTGACGCGATTCTGGCGACGACCGATGGCCAGCGCGCGCGTCAGGTTGCCGGGACCGCGACACAGTTCATGTGTGCCGAAGGCGTCGGCGCTCCGGCCAGAGGTCCGCGCCCGGCGACGGCGCATCAGGTCGACACCTTCGCGCGGATCCAACGCGCGAATCAGCACCGCGGCCGGCCGTCCCGAAGCCTCGGTCACGGCATTCACGAGGTAGTGCATGCCGTAGTTGAAGTAGACGTACGCGCGCCCGGGCGGACCATACAGCGGCGCGTTCCGCCGCGTCGGCCCGGCCGAGGCGTGACAGGCCGGATCGTTCTCGCCGATGTAGGCCTCGACCTCCACGATGACACCCGAGGCGCGCCCCGCCTTCGTCACGTGAACGAGCAGCTTGCCGATGAGATCGCGCGCAACCTCGAGAGTGGGACGGTCGTAGAACGCGCGCGGAAGGCTCACCTCGTCATCATCGCCCGCGCGATGGCCCGCTCGACGGCCCGGGCCACGCGGACCTCGGGGTCCTGGCCCACGCTCTCGAGCGCGGCGACAGCCTCGGGCCCACCGATCAAGCCGAGCACCATGGCCGTCCGCTCCCTCACGCTCGGCTGGTTGGCGCGCAGATACGGCGCCAGCGCGGGCACCGCCGGCCGACCGAGGTCGACCAGGTACGCCATCGCCTGCGGCGCCAGCGCGTCGTCGTCGAGGGTGGCGGCCACGGAGATGACCGTCGGGCGTCCCGCCGCGGCGAGCGCATACGCCATGGCCAGCTGCACCTGCGCTTTCTTCTCGCCCTCGAAGCGCGGCTCGATGGCCGTCACCGCCTCCGGCGCCCGCGTGCGGGCCAGCCCCTCGGCCGCGAAGCGGCGCATCACCCAGTTCTTGTTGGCCAGCTGTTCCTGGAAGAGCGGGATGCTCACCGGGTGGCCGATTCTCGCCAGCGCGTCGAACGAGGCCTCGGCAAGCTTCCCTCGCTTGTAGAACGCCAACTGCTCGGCCAGCGCCTGAATGGCTCGGGGCTCCCTGATGTCGCCCAACGCGCGCATCGCGGCGTTCTTCACGACGGCGCTCTCATCATTGACGGCCTCGATCAACGCCTCGCCCGCCGACGTCACGCGCAAGGCGCCGAGCACCTGCGCGGCGGCCATCCGGATCTCGGCCACCGAGTCGCGCAGCGCGCCGGTCAGCACCGCGGCCGTCACGGGCTCGATCGGCGGCCGCAGCATCACGCCCGCCGCGTAGATCGCCTGGATCCGGATATAGGGCGTGGCGTCCTGGATCGCGCCGGCCAGGCCGGTGGCCAGCTCCGTCGGCACGGGACGGGGAACGACGATGAAGGGGCCTTCCTCGAAGAGGCTCCGTGCGTCCGCACGCTTGCGGACCTCGAACACCAGCCCCACGCGTTTCGTGGTGCGGGGCGGGTCGACCACGTAGTAGCCCAGGACGTAGTCGATCGCCTCGATCTGAATCTCGTCGACCGGGTCGGCGAGCAGCATCGACATCGGCGCGATCGCCTCGGGAAAACCGCTGGCGGCCAAGGCCCGCAGCGCGCCGAGCCGCACATCGGGGTCGGAGCTGCGGAGGTTGAGCACGTGCTGGTCGAAGGTCTTCTCCTGGGCCGTCCCCCCGCCGTTCGCGTCGGCCCGGAACGCCGCGTACGCGGGTGCCACCAGCCACGGGCACACGGCGAGGCCGCCAGCGCCCAGCCAGCCGCACAACGCCACGATAGCCCCGGTCAACGGCGCGCCTGCTCTTCTCATGCTTCGCTCCCGGCGTACGCGTGCAGCCGACTACCGGCCAGCGCCGCCGCAAGGTGCCGCCCCGTGTGCGACGCCTTGCAGGCGGCCACCTGCTCGGGCGACCCGGCCACCACGATGCGGCCCCCGTCCTCACCGCCTTCGGGACCGAGATCAATCACCCAGTCGGCGGTCTTGATGACATCGAGATTATGCTCGATCACGAGCAGCGTGTGCCCGGCCTGCAGCAGCCGCCTGAAGGCCGCCAGCAGGCGCGCAATGTCGTCGAAGTGCAGCCCCGTCGTCGGCTCGTCGAGCACGTAGAGCACGCGCTCGCCGCCACGCGTCGACAGGTGCGAGGCGATCTTGATGCGCTGGGCTTCGCCGCCAGACAGGGTGGTGGCCGACTGTCCCAGGCGCAGGTAGCCGAGGCCGATCTCCTCCAGCACCTGCAAGCGTCGCAGCACCTTCGACGCCCCTGAGAAGAAGGCCAGCGCCTCGTGCACCGTGAGGTCGAGCACCTGGTGGATGTTGCGCCCCTTGTAGCGCACCTCGAGCACCTGCGGCTTGAAGCGCTTGCCGTCGCACTGGTCGCACGGGACGAACACGTCGGCGAGGAACTGCATCTCGACGCGCACCTGCCCCTCGCCTTCGCAGGCGTCGCACCGGCCGCCCGGCACGTTGAACGAGAAGTCGCTGGCCGTCAGGCCTCGGCTGTGCGCGTCTTTCGTCGCCGCGAACAGCTCGCGGATGGGATCGAACGCCTTCAGGTACGTGACCGGGTTGGAGCGGGGTGTGCGCCCGATGGGCGTCTGATCGACGAGCACCACATCGGAGACCTGTTCGGCGCCCTCGAGGCGGCGGAACGCGCCCAGCTTGCGGTCCCAGCTGCCCTTGGCACGCTTCAGCCCCGCGTAGATGACATCGTGCACCAGCGTCGACTTGCCCGATCCGCTAACGCCGGTCACGCAGGTGAACAGCCCGAGCGGGACCTCGAGGTCGATGCCCTTCAGGTTGTGCTCGCTGGCGCCAAAGACCTTGAGCCGCTGCGGCAGCGGCCGTCGGCGCGTCGCCGGCACGGGAATGGCCAGCTCGTCGCGCAGGTACTTGGCCGTGAGCGACATCGGCTCGGCCGTCAGCCCGTCGAGCGTCCCCTGATACACCACGCGGCCGCCCCGTTCGCCCGCCCCCACCCCGAGATCGATGATGTGGTCGGCGACGTTGATCATGTCGGCGTCGTGCTCGACGACGAGCACCGTGTTGCCCTGGTCGCGCAGCTGCTGGAGGATGCCGATCAGCCGGCGATTGTCGCGCGGGTGAAGGCCGATCGAGGGTTCGTCGAGCACGTACAGCGTGCCGACCAGTGCCGAGCCCAGGGACGTGGCGAGGTTGATGCGCTGCGATTCACCGCCCGACAGAGTCGACGACAGGCGATCGAGCGTGAGGTAGTCGAGCCCGACGTCGGTGAGGAAGCCCAGGCGTCGACGAATCTCCAGCAGGATCTTCCCGGCCACCATGGCCTCGCGCTCGCTGAGCGTCAGCGCCGCGAAGAACCGCTGCGCCTCCTTCACCGTGAACGCGCAGACTTCGTCGATGGTGCGTCCGCCCACCTGCACGTCGCGGGCCTCGCGCCGCAGGCGCGCGCCCCTGCACTCGGGACACGTCTGGTAGCCCCGATAGCGGCTCAGGAACACGCGGACGTGGACCTTGTACTTCTTGCGCTCGAGCCAGGCGAAGAACCCGCGAATGCCCTCGTACTCGCCGCTCCCCTCCACGACGAAGCGCCGCTCGTCGTCGGAGAGATCCGTCCACGGCACGTCGAGCCGCACGCCGGCCGGCTTGGCCGCGCGCTTCAGGTCGGACAGGCACGACCGGTAGTGCGGCTTCGTCCACGGCTCGATGGCGCCCTGGTTGATCGACTTCATCGGGTCGGGCACCACCAGGTCCATGTCGAGCTCGATGATGTTGCCGAAGCCGTGGCAGGTGGGGCACGCCCCGAACGGGTTGTTGAAGGAGAAGAGCCGCGGCTGTGGCAGCTCGTACGTGATGCCGCACGGCCGGCACTCGAAGCGCTCGCTGAACACGTGCCGGCGCTGGACGTCGCCATCGCCGAGCTCGATCGCGAACGCCGACCCACCACCCTCCTGGTAGGCGATCTCCACCGAGTCGGTGAGCCGGGATCGCACGTCGGGCTCGATGCGAATACGGTCGACGATCACCTCGAGCGACGAGCGCCCGCCGAGTGACCCGGCCGCCACGTCGTCGAGCGCCACGGCCCGGCCGTCCACCAACAGGCGACCAAACCCTTTCTTGCGCAGGACCTCGAGCGTGGCGGCGATCGGGTCGTGACCGTTCCCACGGCCGTTCCCGTTGGTGCCGGGTTCGAGCGCGCCGTCGAA
>JAFNAJ010000179.1 GCA_017860085.1 Acidobacteriota bacterium
GCGTTGGCGTTTGCCCTGATGAGCGCCGCGCTGAAGATGGCCGCACGCGAGGTGCCGACGACGATGCTCGTGTTCTTCAGGAACGCGGTCGCGCTCGGGCTGCTGTGGCCGTGGGTCTCGAGGCAGCGCGGCGTGGGGCTGGCGACACGGCACCTCCGAGGGCACCTGGTGCGAGGCATCTCGGGCCTGGCCGCCATGACGTGTTTCTTCTTCACGCTCGGCCGGCTGCGCCTCGCGGACGCCACGCTGCTGAACCAGTCCTACCCCCTCTTCCTCCCGATCATCGAGCGTGCCTGGCTCGGCGAACGCGTGCCGTCGCGCGCGTGGCGGAGCCTGGCGTTGGGCTTCCTCGGTGTGCTGTTCATCCTCAAGCCGGGGTCGAGCGTGTTCTCGGCGGTCGCGCTGGTTGGGCTGCTCTCTGCCGTCTTCGCGGCGATCGCCCAGGTCGGCATTCGCCAGCTCACGTACACAGAGCCGGTGGTTCGCATCGTGTTCTATTTCGGCCTGATCGCGACCGTCGGTTCGGCGCTCGCGGTTCCGTGGGGCTGGAAGACGCCGTCACCGCCTACGTTCGCGTGGCTCGTCGCGGCAGGCGTGCTCGCGACTGCCGGGCAGTTGTCACTGACGCGCGCCTACGTTCACGCGCCTGCAGCCACAGTGGGCCCCTTCATCTACACGGGTGTCGTGTTTGCCGCCCTGGTCGACTGGCTCGTGTGGGATACGCTGCCGGATCGGTGGTTGATCCCGGGCGCACTGCTCGTTGTGGCGGCAGGTGCCGCGATGCTGCGTCGGGAGCCGGTCGAACCACTCTGACACCGTCCCGGGCCTGGCGCTCTGCGGCAAGGGCGTATCATGGGGATACGCCCCGCGCCAACGGGACCGCGACAGAGGTGAGACGGTGACCCAGCACAGAATGCTTCTGGGTATTCTGGTGACGCTCGCCGTGGCCTCGGGTGTGTTGGGGTTCGCACACGGCAAGACGGCGCAGGCCGAGCAGACGATCGCATCGCTCGGCAGCATGCTCAAGCACCCAGCCTGGTACGTCCGCGCCGACGCAGCCCGCGCGCTGGGGCGTATTCAGACGGCGGAGGCCGCTGCCTTGCTGGCCTCTGCGCTCGGCGACGGAAGCGGGTTCGTGCGATCGGTCGTCAGGGAGGCGCTGGAAGCACAGGGCGAAGCCGCAACCCTGACCATCACCGCCTCGCTCGACGCCCCGAATGCAACCGTACGCTGGCAGGCCGCCTGGGTGCTCGGGCGCCTCGGGGCGACGGCCGGTGTCCTTCCGCTCCTGCGGGCACTCGATGATGGCAGCCCAACGGTGCGCCGCGAGTCGGCCGTCGCGCTGGTGCGGATCGGTACCCGCCATCCCGACAGTCGCGACACGCTTGTCGATGGGCTCGCCGCACGGCTGAGCCATCGTCGCCCCGACGTGCGAGAAGACGCGGCGTGGGCGCTCGGCGAACTGGCTTCTTCGAGAGCCACCGTGCCGCTCGTGGCCGCGCTGGACGATGTGGGTGCTGGGTGGATGGCTGCTACGGCTCTCGGAGTGCTGGGGGTGCCGACGTCAGCGACCCAGCTGGCGAGCGCACTGCGAAGCGAGTCGGTGCGAACCCGCCGCGCGGCCGCCTGGGCGCTCGACCAGCTGCGAGCACCCGAGGCCACCGCTGCGCTGCGGCGGGCGCTTGGAGACGAAGATCCGGAGGTGCGCTACTGGGCCGGGCAAGCGCTGGACACCATCAGTGCACACGGCGCCGCGAGTGTGGCCGCGGCCTCACGGGGGACCCCGTGGGACCGGGAGGCACGGCGATGCGCTCCGCCCCGCTCAACCGCGCGCATCGGGTCGGGAGCCGTGACGTTCGAAGGCCGGCGCCACCGGCTCTACCCCGACACGCTGGATGCGCGGCCCGACATCCCCTCACCGCTGACGGCCGCCGACGGGACTGAGCTGGTACTTGCCGCCCTGCAGGGTGGCAAGTACGGCATCGTGCCTGTCACGATGACGGTGAAGGAGCGGCAGTGCGAGGCCGACGGAGGCGACTTTCCCACCCTAGCGAGGACGGGCCTGCATGCCGAGCTCGAACTCCAACGGGCGCGGGCCATCACCGGCCGGTCGATCGGGGAGATCGCGGACCTGGCCCGGCCGGGCTCCTTGTCGACAGACGGCTTCCTGGGCCCCAACGAGGATCCCATCGACGTGCTGCTGGCAGACAACCGGACCGTGATGGCGCTGGGCCTGACGCACGCCGAGCTGGCACGGCCGCTCTTCCACGTGTGGAACATGATGCGCACCGACCTCGACCTGGACCGCTGGGACATGGCGACGCACCGCTGGCGCAACGTCGTGGCAATCGTGAGCCACGGCAGTACGGTGAACCTGGTGGCTGGCGACACCAAGGGCGGGCAGGCGTCGATCTTCGCCGATGGCCTCGGCGGCAGCTTCTGGATGGAGGTAGGGAGGGAACTCAGCGCCGATGAACGAGCCTTCCTGGACTCGCGGTATGGGCGCCTGAGCCCCGAGCAGACGAGTGCGTTCGTTCGGGCGCTCACCCACATCCAGACGGGCGAGATGGAGCCTCACTACGTCATGTGGTACGGCTTCTACGAAGGAAAGACCCCGTGGCGCACGGACCCGATCACGATCGCGCTCGTGTTCGGACTGCGAACGCTCGAACAAATCGAGGCGGCGTTTCCCGGACGGCTCTACGATGTGGTCATGGCCAGGTGCGCCGGGTCCTGAGGTGGCAATCGTCTTCCCCGCCTAGCCGGTGGCCTCGATCCGCCCCCTGAGGCGTTCGATCCGCACACCCAGATGCCGGAGGTCGGCCTGCGCCGCCGAGAGACGATCGACGAGGCTGTCGCGGACGCGACGCACGCTCTGCACGAGCTCGGCATCGAACGACCCGCGAAGCGTCTCGTCGAGGCGACGGCGCACGTCCGAGAGCTTCTCGCGCAGTTCCCGCTTGGCCTGTCGACGCCGCGTCGGGATCACCAGCAGGCCCACCGTAGCCAACACCCCGGCCATGGCCAGACCCGTGAAGTCGGCCGCAGCCGTCGTCGCGGCGGCGGCCACCGCGGCGCCGAGCCCGGCAGCCCCGACCTCGATGGCTGCAGAGGCGGTGACGGCGTTGCGAGCCTTCTCGGCCAGCGCCTGCGCCTCCTTCGCGTGATCGAACGTCTCGACGATGCGCTGGGCGTGGCCTCCGACCGCGGTGATGAGGTCCTCTCGCTCGGAGTGGAAGCGTTGCTGGAACGCACTGGATGGCAGTCGGTTGCGATGCGCAACGCGCCGCTCGGTGAGCTGTTCGTTGACGGCCTGCCATTGCCTGAACTCGGCATCGACCAGCCAATCGACCAGTTCGCGCACCTTGCGCTCGAGGCGCTGCGGAGTGTCGCCGACGACCTGCGCTTCGAATTCGCGCGAGATGCGCGTCTTGTCGAGCAGGTGCGTCACCCGACTGATCCGCAGGGTCTCGTCGAAGTAGTCGTGGCCGCGGCGCTCCATCTCGACCAGGGCCTTCTCGATGTCGGCCCAGCGATAGGCGAAGTCGCGTCGCATGTCGGCCTCGTAGACGGCCAACTGGCCCTCGACGTCGGCGAGGAATGTCCGATCCTCGCGCAGGAGGGCCATGTGGGCGTCCGCTTCACGGCCGAGGTCGCGGGCGAGGTTCTCACCGACGCCCAGCGGGTTGAGGAACTTGAGCCTCACGCGCTCGGTGGCGTCGAGCGTTGTCCGCAGGAAGTCGTCGACCGCACGGAGGCCGCTTGTCTCCCAGGCACCCGACTCGTCGCGGCCGCCCTTGGCGGTGCGCGCGCTCGTCGGAAACATCTCGGGCTCGACCGTGAGCAGATCCTGGGCGTTCCGGCGCACGAACGCGAGCACCTCGTCACGATCCGCGGGACTGGCCAGGATGTCCATCTTGTTGACGATGATGACGACCTTCTTGCCCCAGTCGCGGATGCGCTCGAGGAAGGCGCGCTCGCTTTCAGTGAAGGGTCGATCGGCAGACGTCACGAACAGGACGACGTCGGCCCGGGGCACGAAGCGCCGGGTCACGGCCTCGTGCTCGCGCAGCACGGCATTGGTCCCCGGTGTATCCACGACGTGGAGGTCGCGCAGCAACTCGACGGGTGCCGTCACGTAGAGCACGCCCTGATCGTCCACACGGGGGTCGGTTCCGTCCCCGAACCGCACGACGGTGATGCGCGCCGTGGTGGGGGTAACGCCCTCGGGCAGCACGTCGGCGCCGAGCAGGGCGTTGACGAACGCGCTCTTGCCGGCGTTGAACTCCCCCACCACGACGAGGAGGAATAGTCCGTCGAGTTGACGGATCGATTGTGCCAAGGCCGCCTCAGCGTCCGCCGACGCGCCCAGGCGCGACATCGAGGTCTGCAGGTCGGCGAGGAGCTCGCGCTCGTCAGCGAGAATCTGGCGCTGGTCGTCGGTGAGCAGGCGTGACGTGATCACGGCCCCCAAGCGTACGGGCGTCGACGCCGGTCGTCAACGGCAGTCGCGCCGTGCCAGAGGCCCCCCTCCTCTTCGGCCCAAGAAAAGGGGACACTCATCTTTTTCGAGCGTCAAAATCTTGACGCTGCGGAATTCAACGAGCCCAGCATTACCGCTGTCGAAGCCTCGACGCTCGAAAAAGATGAGTGTCCCCTTTTCCCGTGCCCCCCGGGTCGGCGGTACACTGTCCCTCGAGGCGCTGTTTCACTCGCCATGACCGGCCGGACCCTGGGCGACTACCGCATTCTCGACAAGCTCGGCGCCGGAGGCATGGGCGAGGTCTATCGTGCCCACGACGCGAGGCTCGACCGCGACGTGGCGCTGAAGGTGCTGCCGACCGCGAGCTTCTCGGACCCGGCGGCACGGGCGCGTCTGCTGCGCGAGGCGCGCGCCGCCGCCAGGCTCAACCACCCGAACATCTGCACGATCCACGACGTCGGCGAGGTCGAGGGCCACGCCTACATCGCCATGGAGCTGGTGGAAGGCGAGCCCTTGAGCGTCTACCTGACCCGCGGACCGCAGCCCGTGGAGCAGACGACGCGCTGCGCCTTGCAGTTGGCCGAGGCGCTGGCCCACGCGCACGACCGCGGCATCGTCCACCGCGACCTGAAGAGCGCCAACGTCGTGATGACGCCGGACGGCCGGCCCAAGGTGCTCGACTTCGGACTGGCCAAGCAGCTGCGGGACGGCGAGCTCGACGAGGCGACGCGATCGCAGTCGTCGCTGACCGGTCGCGGCACCGTGATGGGCACGCTGGCCTACATGGCGCCCGAGCAGCTGCGCGGCGAGCCGGCCGACGCGCGGAGCGACATCTGGGCGCTGGGCGTGGTGATGTTCGAGATGGCGTCAGGTACGCGTCCATTCCAGGGGAACACGGGCTTCCAGATGAGCTCGGCCATTCTCAACGAGGCGCCGGGGCCGCTGCCGCGCAACGTGCCCCTCGTGCTGCGCACGGTGATCGGGCGTTGCCTCGAGAAGGACCCGAGCCGGCGCTACCAGCACGCAAGCGAGGTGCGGACGGCGCTCGAGGCCTTCCAAACGGGTGCGATCCTGCCGTGGGCGGGCTGGCGCCACCTGGTGAGTCGATGGACCTGGCTGGCGCTGGCAGCAGTCGCCCTGGCCACGGCCGCGCTGGTGGCGGCGTTCGACGTCGGCAGCCTGCGGACGACGCTCACCGGTGGTGGTGGCGTCCCGCGGATCGAGTCACTGGCCGTGCTGCCGCTGGAGAACCTCTCCGGCGACGCCGGGCAGGACTACTTCGCCGCCGGCATGACGGAGACGCTCATCACCGATCTTGCGAGGCTCGGCGCCCTGAAGCGGGTGACGGCCCGCGGGTCGGTCATGCGCTACCAGGGCACGACGCGGACGTTTGCCGAGATCGCGCGCGAGTTGAACGTGGACGCGCTGGTCACGGGCTCGGTCCTGCGCTCGGGAGGCCTGTGCAGCGTCACGGTCCAGTTGGTCGACCCACGTACCGAGAACCAGTTGTGGGCCAACCGCTACGAGCGGGAGGTCAAGGACGTGATCCGCCTCCAGAACGAGATCGTCGTGGCCATTGTCGGCGAGATCAAGGCGCAGTTGACGCCCCTCGAGCAGGCCCGACTAGCCTCCGCGCACGCCGTGAATCCGGACGCGTACGATGCCTACCTGAAGGGCCAGGTCGAGACAAACCGGCTGTCGCCAAAGAACCTCGACAACGCGATGGAGTACTTCCGGCTCGCCCTTCGGGCCGACCCGAGGTTTGCGCTGGCGCACGTCGGCGTCGCGCGCGTGTGGGCTGCCCGGGGGCACCTGGGCTACGTGCGTCCCCGCGACGCTATGCCGGAGGTGCGGTCGGCGGTGGCGCAGGCGCTTGCCCTCGATGCCGGTCTGGCACAGGCCTACTACTTGCTGGGCGGCGCACAGTTCTACCTCGAGTGGAACTGGGAGGCCGCGCAGCGGTCGTGGACCCGCGCCACCGAACTGGACCCCGATATTGCGAAGCACGATGTTTCCGAGGCCGCCTTCGCCGGGGCGATGGGCCGGCCGGAGGGCACAGCCGACGCGTTCGAGGAGGCCCTCGAATCCGATCCGTACAACCCGCAGCTGCGGGATTTCTACGGACATCAGCTGCTGCGGCTGCGTCGCTACGACGACGCCATCGTGCAGTTCCAGCAGGTGCTCAGCGCCGAGCCGGAGTTCCGTTCGTCGCTGAGCGGCCTCTGGCGTGCGTTCCACTTCACGCAGAGGTACGGCGAGGCCCTGGATCATGCCGCGCGGTCCCTGGCGGCTGGCGGGTACGAGGACGTCGCGAGGGCCCTGGAGTCGGACTCCGAGAGTCTCGGCTATGCCGCCGCCATGGGCAGGGCCGCTGCCCTGCTGGCGCAACGCTCCGCGCAGCCGCTGGCCATCGCGAGGATGTATGCCTTCGCCGGTGAGAAGGACCTCGCCCAGCACTGGCTGGACGAGGCCTACGAGAATGGCGACAGCTCGATGGTCTACCTGAAGGTCGACCCGAGTTTCGACATCCTCCGCGACGACCCGCGTTTCCAGGCGCTCCTGCGCAAGATGAACTTCCCGTCCTGACTCGGCCAGACGTCGCCGTGTTGGACCTCCGGGATCAGGCCGTGAATCCGTGCATCAGGAAGTCCACGTCCACGGATTCAAGATCTGACCCCAGAGGCTCCAGCAAGATCTGACCCCGGAGGCTCGGTTCAGCGTCAAGATTTTGACGCTCGAAAAAGATGAGTGTCCCCTTTTCTATGCCAACGCCTTGATCACGTCGGTGCGCGTGATGATGAACGTCTTGTGCGTCTTGAAGTCGCGCACGAGCACGGCCGTGGTCTCCGGCGTGATCATGGTCGCGAGCGCTTCGACCGGCGTCGAGGCGTCGACGAACGGGAACGCCGGCTGCATGATGGTCTCCACTGGTTGGCGCTTCACGTCCGGGTTGCGCACGATCTCGGCAAACAGGTGCGTCTCGCTCAGCGAGCCGACGATGCGCCCCTCGCGCGAGATGGGAATCTGCGAGAAGTCGCGGGAGGTCATCAGTTCGACCGCGCGCTCGACCGGCACGCCGCACTCGAGCGTCACGAGGTCGCCCCCGATGCCCACGGCAATCAGATCGCTGGCCAGCCGCCCCTTGAGGTCGAAGTAGCCCTTCTCGCGCATCCAGTCGTCGTTGTACATCTTGCCGAGGTAGCGCGAGCCGTGGTCGTGGAAGATCACCACGACCACGTCATCCTCAGCGAAGTTCGGCGCGAGCTGCATCAGCCCGGCCATCGCCGACCCGGCCGAGTTGCCCGCGAAGATGCCCTCTTCGCGCGCGATGCGCCGCGTCATGATGGCGGCGTCCTTATCGGTCACCTTCTCGAAGTGGTCGATGACGTCGAAGTCGACGTTCTGCGGCAGGAAGTCCTCGCCAATGCCCTCGGTGACGTAGGGGTAGATCTCGTTCTTGTCGAACACGCCGGTCTCCTTGTACTTCTTGAAGACCGACCCGTACGTGTCGATGCCCCACACCTTGATCGCCGGGTTGCGCTCCTTGAGATAACGACCCGTACCGCTGATGGTGCCGCCGGTACCGACGCCTACGACGAGGTGGGTCACCGCGCCGTCGGTCTGCTCCCAGATTTCCGGCCCCGTCTGCTCGTAGTGGGCCTTCAGGTTCGACTGGTTGTCGTACTGATTCGCCTTCCAGGCGTTGGGCACCTCCTGCTCGAGTCGCGACGACACCGAGTAGTACGAGCGTGGGTCCTCCGGGTCGACGTTGGTCGGGCACACGATCACCTCGGCGCCGAAGGCCCGCAGCGCGTCGACCTTCTCCTTCGACTGCTTGTCGGTGGTCGTGAAGATGCACCGGTAGCCCTTGATCACCGCCGCGATCGCGAGCCCCATGCCGGTGTTGCCGGACGTGCCCTCGATGATCGTCCCGCCCGGCTTCAGGCGCCCGTCGCGCTCGGCGTCCTCGATCATCCTGATGGCCATGCGGTCCTTGATCGAGTTGCCGGGATTGAACGTCTCGATCTTTGCCAGGACCGTCGCCTTCACGACGCCGCGCGTGATGCGGTTGATGCGCACCATCGGCGTGTTGCCGATGGCCTCGAGGATGTTGTCGCAGATTCGCAGATTCTCTTCACGAACGCGTGCCCTCCGGAGTGAAGTCGGGTGGTCGAGATTATACGGCGGGCGAGTCGCCCGCCGCACTCACCGAATCTCGCCCGTCACAGGCACGCGAAGGAGCGGGAACGCTGGGTCGTTGGTGCTGATCTCGATCGCGCCGCGGATTGGCCCCGGGACGAGACGCAACGGATCGAAGGTCACGGTCGCCTGCCAGCGGTCCCCGTTCGGACCGCGTTCGGCAGAGATCCTCAAGAAAGGCAGGCTGCTCTTGAACGACGCCTGGAAGTCGGAGCCGCCGACCTGGTAGACCATGAGCGTCTGGGCGAGCTGCTCCACCGGGGCAGCCTTGTCTCGGAACGCGGCGAGGGCCACGTTTCCCATGTCGACCTGGTCGGGAAACGTGTACACACGCTCGCGCAGATTCGTGTTCGCGGGGATCCTCACCACCGGCCGCGTGGGATTCGTTGTGTGCAACAGGATGGTTTCGGCCTTCTTGCCACCAGGGCCATCAGGGTTGAGCGAGAGCACCAGGCGATAGCGTTGGCCTGCCTCGAGGTTCGTGAGCTTCGTGTTGAACCGCTCGGTCGGGTGCTCGACGTGGGTAATCTCGAGCGGCACCGCGTCGTGATTGATGATCTCGACCGACGCCTCTTTCGGTTGGCCACGCTGGCCCGTGACGAACAACGCGGGGAAGGGGGAGACCTCGATGACGCCGACGACCTTGGCCGTGACCGTGAACGACTCCGGCCGTTCGGAAGCAGCGTTCGTCCACACGTCAACCTGACCTTCAAACACACCCAGGACTCGCGAACTGTCCATGGTGAGTTGGATCCTGGCCTCAGACCCTGTCGGCACAACCGCGGGCATCCGTGAAACGATCAGCGGAGGGGTGAGCGAGACGCGCACGATCCGCAGCGGCTCTGTACCTTCGTTGCGCACGACCAGCGTGAGGCTGGCTGGCTGACCTTGAATGATCGTGCCGAACGAATTACTGGAGAGGGACCAGACGGCCTTGGGTTGGGCATCCGCGGGGCACGGCATCAATAGGCCAGCCGCCCAAAGGAGGCCAGCGAGCTGGGCGAACCGCATGCCTGGGAGAATACAGGAGGAAGCCGGTGGAGCCCACCTCCGTCAGGCGGGCTCCACCAAGGTTGGCTGACTACTGGGCAATCGGGTAGAACCGAAGCTGCGCAAGGCGCAGGCCACGATTGTCGTAGTCCCAGAAGTAGTCGTAGAACATGTCCTCGAACAGACCTACGCGCTCCATGTTGCCGTCGTCATCGATGTCCGCGTAGATCGTCGTCAGTTCCTTGGTGTAGTTCTGGAACTTGCTCTGGCCCCTCGTCCGAACGAGCAGGACGCTCTCGGTCGAGCAGACCACCTCGTCATCTGCCGTCTCAAGAACCCCGTCCTCGCCAGCGCCGACTGCGCAAGTCGTGATATCTGCCTCGCCGTCGGGCTTGCCAAGCGCCCGAGCCCAGACCGTGTAGTTCATGAAGGTCGGCTCGGCACACACCTCGTCGTTACACTCGAACGGGTTTGCCGGCAACTGGAACTTGGCACCGTCCCTGTCGCAGGCGTTGCCGTCCAGCACCTTGAACTCACCCTCAGCCAAGAAGATCTTGTTCCGCTTGTCCAGATCGGAATAGAGGATCCCATCCTGGCTGCCGTCGTCGAACCATAGCAGTACCTGGATGGTGTGCCGGTTCGATCCCTTCAGATCGGCGCCCGCACAGTTCTCCTTGCCGAGGATGTTGAGGTTGTAGTGGGGGCCGCTCGGCGCCCCGTTTCCGTCCTGTGCGAAGGCCGGCACGGCCACTAAGGCCAGTGCGATTGCGAGGACGATTCCCTTCATGCTTGGACCTCCTGAGATAACGGCCGAACTGTAGTGGACGCTGCTGACCGGAGCAGGCCAGCCGCCGGGGTCTGACGAACGCAAGACTCGATCCACCTCGGGCGGCCGATGCAACTCGCCGAATCTTGAGTCTACTCGCCTGGTTCGAGGAGACTTCGCTCCAGATCGCGCGTCTCCGAGAGCAAGAACTCGTCCT
>JAFNAJ010000180.1 GCA_017860085.1 Acidobacteriota bacterium
GGCCAGCCGTTCGCCCTGCGCCTCGAGGATGGGCTGCGACATCCGCGTGGGGAAGAAGCCCGGGGCCATGGCGTTCACGCGGATCCCATGGCGCGCCCACTTGACGGCCAGATCGCGCGTCAGGCTGATCAGCGCGCCTTTGCTTGCACTGTAGCCGGCCGCGTCCATCACTTCGGGCTCGGTGCCCACCAGCCCCGCGACCGACGCCACGTTGATGATGCTGCCGCCGCCCTGCTGCCGCATCGGGGCGACCACCGCCTGCGCCATCAGGAACGCGCCGGTCACATTGGTGGCAAGCACGTCGTTCCACTTGTCGAGCGGCATGGTCTCGGCCGGCGCGCCCCACGAGATGCCGGCGTTGTTCACCAGCGTGTCGACGCGGCCAAAGCGCTCCAGCGCCTGCGCCACGACACGCGAGGCCTCCGCGGCACTGGAAACGTCGGCCAACACGGCCAGCGTCGGCACGCCGGCAGCCTCGAGGTGAGCCGCCGCCGGCACGAGCCAGCGCTCGCGCCGCGCGGTGACCACGACCGACGCACCCGCTTCGCCCAGGCCTTGGGCCATCTCGAACCCGAGTCCCCTCGAACCGCCGGTCACAATGGCGACCGTGCCTGCCAGATCGAACAGCTCGCGCACCTGCACACGCACCTCCTCAGTCGTCTGTCACGCCACTGGGGCCCGACCCCCAGCGAACCCCTGGCCTTCCTTGCCGAGGGCCGAGCGCACCGTCGTGACCAGCTGCGGCGAGGACACCGGCTTGGTCAGGTGATCGTCGAAGCCCGACTCGAGCGCTGCACGGCGATCGTCGCTACGGGCAAACGCGCTGATGGCGACGGCGGGCAGCGAGGGCCGATGCTCCCGGGCCTCGGCTGCGCGAACCCCCCGGATCAGCTCGAAGTCGTCGTTGTCCGGGCCGGACAGGTCACAGACCAGCGCGTGCGGGTTCCAGGTGCCGACCAGCGCGAACGCGTCCCGACCGCTCGCGGCGCTGGCCACCGTGGCGCCGGCGCGTTCCAGCATCAGCTGCAGCAGCTCCCGTGAGTCTGAGGCGGCATCGACCACGAGCACACGGAGACCCGTGAGATCGCCCTCTGCGGCGTCGGAGGGCTGCTCGGGAGCCATGACGCCGGCCGCCCCGCCGACGAGCTCGAACGGACGCTTCGTGTAAAGCGGCAACTTCACCAGGAACGTGGCTCCCATGTTCTCGCCGAGGCTCCTTGCCTCGATCGTGCCGCCGTGCAGCTCTACGATCTGCTTGGCAATCGCGAGACCGAGGCCGAGGCCTCCGCCGCCCTGTGCGCCCTGCCTGAACCGCTCGAAGATGTACGGCAGCAGGTCGGGCACGATCCCGATGCCGGTGTCGCTGACCGCCACCAGCACACGGTCGTAGAGCTGTCGGACGCGCACCTCGACCCGCCCACCCGCGGGCGTGAACTTGATGGCATTCGAGACGAGGTTCCAGATGACCTGCTGAATCCGGTCGGCGTCGCCAGGAATCCGCTCGATGTCGGGGTCGGGCACGAGGTCGAGCCTGACGCCTTTGGCCTCGGCCCCCGGCCGCATGGCCTCGACGAGGCCCTGCACCACCGTCGCCAGATCGACCGTGCCGATCTCGAGGCGCACCTTGCCGCTGACGATGCGTGACATGTCGAGCAGGTCTTCGATGAGCTGCGTCTGCGCCCGCGCGTTCCGCTCGATCGTCTCGATGGCTCGCCGCTGTTTGTCAGCGGGCAGGTCGCTGTCGCGAAGCAGGCAGGCCCAGCCGAGAATGGCGTTCAGCGGCGTGCGCAACTCGTGCGAGAGCGTCATCAGGAACTCGTCCTTGAGACGGTTGGCCTCTTCCGCGTCCTGGCGCGCCTGGCGCTCGCGCGCCAGCAACTCGTTGCGGTCGGCGTCCTGCCGCATGCGGGCGCTGATGTCGATGCAGACGCCTCGCAGGCCGACCGGCCGTCCCTTGGGGTCGCGGACCGGGAACGAGAGCATCTCGAGCCAGAGCTCACGACCGTCCCTGGCTCGCCAGCGGAACTGCGACACCGCGCTCTCGCCACTGCGAAACACGCCCGCGGCGCTCCGGATGGCACTGTCGCGGTCGTCGGGATGCATGTGCTCCAGAAAGAAGTTGGGCGTCGTCAGCGCCTCGTCGGTGGCGTAGCCCGTCAGGGTTTCGAGGTACTGGCTGATGAACCGCAGGCGCAGCGTGTCAGGTCCCGGGGTGCCCCACGCCTCCCACATGATGGCGGGTACGCTCCCCATGATCTGCTGCAGCCGCTCCCGGCTCGCGGCCACCTCCTGTGAGAGCCGCCGACGCTCGCGCTCCCCCTCGTACCTCGCCGTGATGTCCCGCAGCACAACCACCGCACCCGAGGGGCGTCCCCGTGGATCGCACATCGGGTTCACGGTGCCATCCACCGGAGCTTTGTCGCCGTGTCGCGTCAGGACGACCAGCCCGGGACCAATCGCCAGGGACCTGCCCTCACGCAGGGTCGCGTCAACGTGGATCGACTCGGGCTCACCTGTCTCTTCGTCGACCAGCGGGACGACGTCTTCGAGCGCGCGACCTCGCGCATCGCGCAGCGACCAGCCGACCAGCGTCTCTGCGGCGGGATTGAGATCGGTGACGTGGCCAGTCGTGTCGGTGACGAACACCGCGTCGCCCACGCTGGCCAGCGTCGAGACGAGGCGTTCCCGGGACCGACGCTCCGACCAGGACAGCCCGCCGACGATCACGGCGACCAGGCCAAGCATGGCGCCCAACGTGACCTGCTGGGTCACGAGCTCGCTGGTACCGAGTGTCGCCAGGTCTGGCCGCAGCGGCACCGCAGCGGCCGCGATGCCTGCCGCGACCAGGCCGCCGAGGAGACCGCCTCGCCACGCCGCGAGGCACGTGACAATGTAGAGCGGCGCGTTGGGGGTCGGCAGGAGGTACGGGCGGAGCCACGCGGACACCGCGACGGCCAGCACAGCGGCTGCCGCTGCAGCGGCGGTCCGCACGATCGTCGACAAGAGGCGAGACATCGCGGGGAGGCTGCCGTCAGCCCAGCCTCAGCATGGTACCACCAGCGTGCCTGGCGTCATTTGACTGCGGCGGACCGAGCGCCATGCCGGGCTCTGTGATGAGTCTCTGCGGGTGTGCTGCCGCCTGCGTTCCCACGTGAGGAAGGGCGGCGCTGGGGCGAGCGGTATACTTCTTGGCGGCACCAGAGACGCGCCCGTAGCTCAGGTGGATAGAGCACCGTCCTTCTAAGTCGGGGGTCGCAGGTTCGAGTCCTGCCGGGCGCGCCAGGCCTCACGGCGGGACGAGCGGCCGTCTATGGATTCCCTTGGGATGGCGTCGCCTGGCCACAGCGCGCGGCCGCGATCTGCTCCCTCTTCTGCTTGAACGCTTCGACCCAGGCGTCCAGCCCCTGCAAGACGCGTCCCGTCTTCGGGTCCGTCCACGCCACCTTGTCGCCCAGCGCCTCGAGGCGGGCCGCTTCGAAGATCGCTCGGATGTGGGCGTCGCTGAGACGCGCGAGCTGGTCCGCCAGGAACTTGCGGCCGGCCTCGCTCACCGGCGCGCTCGCCTTCGCGTGGCCGCCGGCGGTGAACGCCGCGGTGACATCCAGCCGGCACGCGGGCCCCTTCTTGCCCGTCTCGTCCACGGCTGGCTTGAACACCCGCCGCTTCGCCCACGATTCCAGGTGGATCTTGTTCGTCCGCGACGTGATCTTGCCGGAACTGCCGTAGGTCGCGCCGAGGTCCTGAATCATCGCCACCGGCGTGCGGCAGGATGAGGCGCCGGGCCGCTCGAACAGCGCCGGGACGCTGAAGGTGTTGCCGTCGCCCGTGCTCAGGTCGTGGACGTCGCCCGCGCCGAGATCCACGTCCCCCACGCACACCAGCCGCTGCTGCTCCGGCTTGCGATCCCCGTGCTGGACGAACGCGGCCAGCAGCCGGAGCGCATCGAAGTACATCCGCTGGCGGTCGCGGTCCGGGCCCGCCGGCATCCCGTCGATCGCGTCCTCGAACTCGCCGAACTTCCAGCCCTGGTCGGTGTCGGCCTTCGACAGGATCAGCAGGCCCTGGAAGGGCGGCTCCGTCACGCCCATGAACGTACGCGTCGCGCGGGGGCCGGTGCCGGTCATCGGGTCGGCAGGGCAATCCTGGCAGCTCACCGTGAGCGGATACACCCGGTCCGCGTCGAAGCCGAGCGCCCACAACAACCTCGTTGCCACGACCTCCGCGAAGACCTCGCGGTTGCCGCTGTGCGGATCGCCGCTGAAGTACTTCACGCGGATGGACCGGCCGTCGGCGGCGCGGCACGTGAACTTCGGCGTCTTGCCGCCCATCTGCGCGCCGCCGGATTCGTAGGTGCACGGGACGCCACCCGGCGGGTTCAGCTGAGCCCGGGTGCCGCGCGCGAAGGGCGGGCCTTCGACGATCTCGGCCGGGCTCGGCAGATCCCGCGCCTGCCACACCCGCGCCGTCGCAAGGTAGGCGTCGCGCTGCGTGGAGGAAGTCAGGATGAGGTGCGGTTCCCTGGCCGACTCCTGAGCACGGCCTGCCCCCGGAAGAGCCAGGGCCAGCACAGTGACGAGCGCCGTGGCCGTGCCAGATCTGAAGCCCCGAGGCCAGCCGGAGATGGGAGAAACGAGCGATTCCATGGCGATCCCTTCCCGCGAGGTGGCGATCCCGCCACGTCGCATGATGCCGGCAGTCTTCGCGATCCCAACTCCGGCTGTCTGTCCGCTTCCCGCCACGCCGCAACGCAGGGGCGCACCCGATCCCGACGACCGCTTCAACCACCCGCGCCGTACGCGCCGCACGAGCACGCGCGCTCAGTGCTTCAGCAGGCGCCCCAGCCCCTTCTTCACCTCGTCCTCCGCCGCGTTCCTGATCGCGCGCCCCGCGGCGGCGGCCAGGTCGATCGACACCTTCGGGGAGGCGAGGCTCCCGGTGATGGTCGCCGGCACCACGACTCGCGAGCCGTCGTGGGCGTACTTCTGGAGGTCGCGTCCTGCCTGCGACGACAGCGCCTCGGAGAGCAACAAGTCCGCCTTCAGGTCGACGACAGCACCTGCAACACGCAGCGTCCCGCGTCCTTTCATGTCGAGGTCGCGTGAGGACATCGAGAGGTCGTCGGACCGCAACAAGCCGCCCGACAGCGCGAAGGTTCCCCCCAGGGTCGAGAACGCACTGCTCCGCTCGGTGGCCTTCCCGGGGTCGGGCTTGCCGAAGGCCAGAATCACGGGACCGACCAGGTCCAGGCCTGGCATGCTGCCGTCCTTGATGGTGAGCGTTGCCCGGCCGTTCGCGGTTCGGAAGACGATGTCCGGCGCGCCGCCCGCCGCCCGCAGCTCCAGCCGGCCATCAAGCCGGCCGGTCATCACGCCCGACGAGCCGGCAAAGGCGGCCGCCTTCGCCACGTCGATGGCCTCGACTGTCGCGGCGAGCGTCATCTCCGAGGGCTCGCGGTCCGTGTCCACACCGAGGCGCCCCGCGAGCGTGCCGTCGAACAATCCGACGCTGAAGGGCTCCAGCGCCAGGCCGTCACGCGTGACCGCCAGCGTCGTCGTGAGGTTGGCGAAATCGATGCCCAGCAGGCGGCCCTTCGGCGACTTGATCTCCATGCGCAGATCGATCGGCGACGACGTGGCCGGCACGGCGGCGGGCGCGGTCGCGCCGCCGGAGGTGGAACCGGTGACGCCCGACGCGATCGTCAACAGCTCGTCGAGGTCGAGCGGGTCGCCGGTGACGGTGAACGAACTCTTGCGCGCGGCGAGGCTCGTGACCTCGCCGGTGCCATCGAGCGACGTGCGGTCCGAGCGCAGCCGCACCCTGGACACGACCAGCCGGTCACCCGACAGAGACGACTCCAGGTCCAGCTTCAGGTGGG
>JAFNAJ010000181.1 GCA_017860085.1 Acidobacteriota bacterium
GCTGCCGTTGAGCAGGCCGTGAGCCGTCACGTGATCGACATCGCCGAGCGGATGGTTCGCGACGAGATTGCCCGCATCAAGGCCCAGGCCTGATACCACACCATGCCCGAATCGACCGCGGTTCAGACACCGATTACCGTTCCAGACAAGCCGGCGCTCGAAGGTCTTGAATCCAAGTGGACGGCCAGGTGGGAGGCAAGCGGTGTGTACCGCTTCGACCGCAGCCGGGCGAGACACGAGGTCTTCTCGATCGACACGCCGCCGCCCACGGTGAGCGGCTCGCTGCACGTGGGACACGTCTTCTCCTACACGCACACCGACATCATTGCCAGGTTCATGCGCATGCGTGGCAAGGCGGTGTTCTACCCGATGGGGTGGGACGACAACGGTCTGCCGACCGAACGCCGCGTGCAGAACTACTACGGCGTGCGCTGCGATGCGTCGTTGCCGTACGACCCGACGTTTGTGCCGCCCGACAAGCCCGCGTGGCCCCCGGTGGCCGTGTCGCGACCCAACTTCATCGAGCTCTGCGCCACGCTCACCGCCGAGGACGAGAAGGTCTTCGAGCACCTGTGGCGCTATCTCGGCCTGTCGGTCGACTGGACGATGACCTACGCCACGATCGACCGCCGGGCGCAGCAGGCGTCGCAGCTGTCGTTCCTCCGCCTGTATCAGCGAGGTCTCGCGTACCAGGTCGAGGCACCCACGCTCTGGGACGTCGACTTCCGCACGGCGGTGGCGCAAGCCGAACTCGAAGATCGGGAGCAGCAGGGGGCTTACCACCGCATCAGGTTCGCGCGACCCGGCGGTGGCGCCGTCGAGATCGAGACCACGAGGCCGGAGCTGATTCCGGCGTGTGTGGCCCTCGTCGCGCACCCCGACGACGAGCGATACCAGCCACTGTTTGGGTCGGACGTGGTCACGCCGTTGTTCGGCGTGCGTGTGCCCGTGAAGCCCCATCCCCTGGCGGATCCGGAGAAGGGCACCGGCGTCGCGATGATCTGCACGTTCGGCGACGTCACTGATGTGACCTGGTGGCGCGAGCTGGGGTTGCCCGTGCGGGCGGTGATCCAGGCGAATGGAACGTTCAGGCCCGTCACGTGGGGCACCGAGGGTTGGGAGTCGGACGCGGCGGACGTGGCGCAGCAGCACTACGACGCCCTGGTCGGGCTTGCGGCTGCCAAGGCCCGGGCGAAGATCATCGAGCTGCTGACAGGCACGGGCGCGCTTGTCGGCGAGCCGCGGCCCATCACCCACGCCGTGAAGTTCTACGAGAAGGGCGACCGCCCCCTCGAGATCGTCACGAGCCGGCAGTGGTTCGTGAAGACCATGGAGTATCGTGACGCGCTGGTCGCGCGCGGACGCGAGCTCGCGTGGCACCCGCCTTACATGGGCGCGCGGTTCGAGAACTGGGTGAACGGTCTCAACGGCGACTGGTGCATCAGCCGGCAGCGGTTCTTTGGCGTGCCGCTGCCGATCTGGTACCCGATTGGCCAGGACGGAACCGTGGACCACGGGTCGCCCATGCTGCCCGCCGAGGACCGCCTGCCCGTCGACCCGTCCACCGACGTGCCCGAGGGGTATGACGCGTCGCAGCGCGATCAGCCCGGTGGATTCACGGGCGATCCCGACGTCATGGACACGTGGGCGACCTCGTCGCTGACGCCGCAGATTGCCGGCGGCTGGCCAGCCGACGCGGACCTGTTCGCGCGGGTCTTCCCGATGGATCTGCGCCCGCAGGCGCACGACATCATTCGCACGTGGCTCTTCTACACGGTGCTGCGGGCGCACTTCCAGCACGACTCCCTGCCGTGGACCGACGCGGCGATCTCCGGGTTCGTGCTCGACCCCGACCGGAAGAAGATGTCGAAGTCCAAGGGCAACGTCGTGACACCCCTCGCGATGCTCGAGCAGCACGGCTCGGACGCGGTGCGCTACTGGGCGGCCAACGGGCGGCCCGGCGCCGACACGGCGTTCGACACTGGGCAGATGCGCGTGGGTCGCCGGCTCGCCATCAAGGTGCTCAACGCCTCACGCTTCGTGCTCACGAAGCCCGAGCCGACGGGAGCAGTCACGGCGGCGGTGGACCGCGGGCTGCTGACCCGGCTGGCGGGCCTGGTGCGCGAGGTCACCGCCGATCTCGAGGCCTACAACTACGCACGCGCACTCGAGCGGAGCGAAGCGTTCTTCTGGTCGTTCTGCGACAACTACCTCGAGCTCGTTAAATCGCGTCGCTATGGCGATCACGGTGAGGCGGCGGCCGGATCGGCGAACGCGGCCATGCTCGTCGCGCTCTCCACGCTGCAGCGGATCCTCGCCCCCTACCTGCCCTTTGTCACCGAAGAGGTCTGGTCGTGGTGGCAGCCCGGCTCGGTTCATGCGGCCTCGTGGCCGGACGCCGCGAGCATCGTCGCGCCAATCGGGGGCGGCGACGAGGAGGCGGCGCTGGCGCTCGACCTGGCGACCGACATCCTCTCGGAGATCCGCAAGGCCAAGTCGGAGCAGCAACGGCCGCTCAAGACCGCCGTCACGCGTTTGATCGTCCGGATTCCCGACGAGCAGGCGCCACGCCTCGCCCTCGTGCGCGAGGACCTGTGCGCGTCGGGTTACGTGGACCAACTGGTGGTCGAGGCGGCTGCCCAGCTCGAGGTGATGCCGGAGCTGGCGCCGGCCGGGGACGCTCCGGCGTGACCCGGCACCGCGCCGCGGCCCTCGACCCGTCGCTCTACCGCGAGATCGTCCGCCGGGCGTTGGCCGAGGACCTCGGCTGGGGCGACGTCACCACGGACGCGACCGTTCCAGGCGACGCCAGGGCGCGCGCGACCGTGATCGCCGTCGACGCGTGCGTGATCGCCGGCTTGACCGTGGCCGACGAGGCCTTTCACCAGCTCGACCCAACCGTCCGTCTGGATCCGCTGCGTCAGGATGGCGACGCTTGCGCGCCCGGCGCGCCAGTCGCGTCGTGGGAGGGGCGTGCGGGCCCGTTGCTGACCGCGCAGCGCGCGGCGCTCAATTTCCTCGAACGGCTCTCGGGCATCGCGACCGCCACGCGACGAATGGTCGAAGCGGCCGAGGGACGGGCGCGCGTCGTCGCCACGCGCTCGACGACTCCAACGCTTCGGGCGCTCGAGCATTACGCCGTCGAGGTCGGCGGGGGAGGCAGGCTTCGCGGGGCTCTCGACGGCGCGGTGGTGATTCGTCGCGCGCACGTCCGACTGGCCGGCGGCATCCGCGACGCGCTGACGCGTGTGGCTCACGTGGCCCACGAGCTGCCGATCGAAGTCGAGGTGCAGAGCGGCGAGCAGGCCAGGGAAGCCCTGGAGGGAGGTGCGTCCCGCGTGCTGGTCGTGCAGCCGGACCCGGGCGTTCTCGCGTCGGTCCTCGACGCGTCGCGCGGGCGCATCCAGGTGCACGTCTCCGGCGATTTCACGCCAGGCGAGGTCGCTGGCCTTGCCAAGGCCGGCGCGGACCTGATCTCGGCCATCGGCATCACGCGCCGTGCGCCGTGGGTTGCGCTGCGTGTCGAGTTCGACCCGATACCATGACCGATGTCAGCGCCCCGCTGCCGGATGAGTTCCGGCAGGCGGTCGCACGCCACGCGACGGAACTCGAGGGCTTCGCGCGTGACGTTCACTACTACGAGCAGGCCGGGTCGACCAACGACCTCGCCGCAGTGCTGGCGGGCGGAGGGGTTCCCGAAGGGACCGTCGTGCTTGCCGCCGCGCAGACGGCCGGGCGCGGCCGGCAGCGTCGGCAGTGGCACTCGCCGCCCGGTGGCGGGCTCTACTTCTCTGTTGTGTTTCGGCCCCGGGACGCCCAGGTCGGTGATGGCGACGCCGGGGCACTGCTGGTGGCGCCGCAGACGTCGCTGCTGACGCTCATGGCGGGAGAGGCAGTGGCCGACGGCATCTCGCGGGCCACGGGCCTGGAGGCGGCGTTGAAGTGGCCGAACGACCTGGTCGTGGAAGCGGCGGCTCCGGCGTGCGTGTCGGCGTGGCGCAAGCTGGGGGGCATCCTGGCTGAGGCCTCGGTCGAGGGTGAGCGCGTTCGGCACGTGATCGTCGGCATCGGGATCAATGTGAGGCCTGCGGCCTACCCGCCCGAGGTTCGCGACCGGGCGACGTCGCTCGAGTCGGAACTGGGACGCGAGGTGGATGCGGCCACGGTGTTTGCGGCCTGTCTCGCGGCCCTGGCGCGCGGCCGAAGCGACCTGGTTGAGGGGCGCGCACGTCTCGTGCTCGAGCGGTGGCGACGACGGGCCCCCTCGGCCGTTGGCCGGCACGTCACGTGGGAGGGGCCCGACGGTCCGTGGCATGGTGTGACCCGGGGCGTCGACGACACGGGCGCCCTGCTGATTGAGCACGAGGGACGCGTCGTACGCGTCGTTGCCGGGGACGTGCTGTGGACGTGACGACGCCGGCCGGGGAAGGGATGGCGCTCGAGCCAGGCGACTACTGCCGGCGCGTCGAGGCCTACCTGTGCCGTAAGAACGACGGGCACCTCGTGCGAATCGTGGGCCCCTCCTTCGAACGCGTCACCGGGTGGGCTCGGCTCGGCGTTCCGCTCAAAGTCGCCTTCCAGGGGATCGACCGCGCGTGCGAGCGGTACCACCGCAAAGGCCAGCGCCGGCGACCCATCCACATCGACTTCTGCGAGGCCGACGTGCTCGAGTCCTTCGAGGCGTGGCGGCGAGCCGTGGGCGCTTCGGTGGCGGCGATCGCTGGCGCGCGAGCGGGGGACGGTGATCGGGCGACGAGCCGGCGGCGGCTGAGTCTCACGGCGCACCTTGATCGCGTGCTCGTCCGCCTGAGCAGCCTTCTGGCCACGCAGGAGTCTCCGGCCGAGCTACGCGCCATGGTCGAGCGGGTGGCACTGGAGATCGACAGGTTGCGAGGCAGCGCGCGCGGGCTCCGCGGGGACGCGCGCCGCGATGTGGTCGAGCGACTCGGCACGCTCGATGGTGAGCTCGCCGAGGGAGCCCTCCGGTGGGCCCCAGACTCGCTGATCGCCGAGGCGCTGGCAGCCGCTCGCGAGGAGTTGGCGCCCCTGCGCAACCGCATGAGCGAAACGGCCTACGAGGAGGCGCTTCGGAGAATCAGCGCCCGCGAGGTGCGGGCGCGGCTGCAGCTGCCCACGCTCACTCTCGATTGAGCGCGCGGGCCGGACGCGAGATGATCGAACCTGCGACGGAGCTCACGCTCGATATCGAGAAAGTTGCGATCGGCGGGCGCATGATCGCCAAGCACGATGGGCGTGTGGTCCTGGTGGCCGGCGTGATTCCCGGTGAGCGCGTGCGGGCGAGGATCGAGCGGGTTCAGCGCGACGTGATCTACGCGACGGTCACCGAGGTGCTTCGGGCGCACCCCGCGCGGCGCAGTCCTGGGCGCGATCCCGCCTGCGGCGGCATGACCATGTCCCACGTCACGCCCGAGCACCAGCGCGCGCTCAAGGCCGACATGGTAGCCGACGCGTTCGCGCGGATCGGACGTCTCGCGCTGGGGACGGAGGTGCCGGTCGCCGCGTCGCCAGACGACGCGTATCGCATGCGGGCGCGCGTTCACCTGCGAGGCGGGCTTCTGGGATCGTTCCGGGAGGGGTCGCACGAGATCTGCGAGGTTGGGCAGACGGGGCAGCTCTCGGAACCGTGCCTGGCAGCGTTGGCGGCGCTGGCCGAGACATGCGCCCGGCGCGGCGTCACTCACATCGATGCCATCGATCTGGCCGAGAACCTCGATGGTCGTCAGCGGGTCGTCAACCTGGAGCAGCCGGAGGACCCAGCCCTCACCGCGAGGCTGCTCGCGG
>JAFNAJ010000182.1 GCA_017860085.1 Acidobacteriota bacterium
AGCGTGCTGGCGCCAACGTTTCTCGCGGTCCACGTGGCGCCGCGCAGCTCGACGTGGCCCGTCGCGCCAGGCGCCATCTCGTCGGTCGCGTGCGCGTGCTCGCCGGGAATCGCGTCCACCTCGATCCCGGCGGTGCGCACGCCGCCCAGCCGCCGGAGCAGCGGATCGCGGAACAACATCAGGCAGACCACCGACAGGCACGAGAAGAGCAGCCACTGGAACCACTGCGGCCCCTCGAGCCCGACCAGGTCGAGCAGCCCGACGAGAATGGCCCCGACGCCGAAGAATATGATGAAGAAGTTGCCGACGACGACGAGCTCGAGGCCGACGAGGACAAACCCGATGACAACCCAGTGCCACCAGAGCATATGGCGGCGATTATCGACCCCCGGACAGCGGATTGCAACGGCGCGGCGGTGAAAGGCCCAGGGCCCCGGGGAGGCCGACACGGGCGTCCGGGGCGTGACGACGGCTTTCCGGCACCGACTCGGCTGAGGTGTCCCGACGCGATCGGCGCCGGGGCTCGACGTGGCGGAAACCCGGCGATTGCGGCCCGGCGACTGGCGCGGACGTTCGCGGCGGGCGTGGTATCCACCTTGCTATCTGTCAAACTACCGGTCATGTGTCGCCGCACTTCCGGCGGAGGTAAGCTGTGCATCGCATCCTGAGCAACGAGGTTCTGGCGCCCGACGTTCACCGCCTGTGGGTCGAAGCGCCGCATGTCATCCGCAAGCGTCGCCCGGGGCAGTTCGTCATTGTCCGGGCCTCGGAGGACGGCGAGCGGATTCCGCTGACGATCGCTGACGTGGATCCCGCTCGGGGAGCCATCGCCCTCGTCATTCAGGGTGTCGGTAAGACCACGATGTTCATCAACGAGCTGCCTGCGGGTGGATCGTTGCTCGACGTGGTGGGCCCGCTCGGGCGGCCGACGCGCATCGAGCCCGGCTCGCGGGTGTGTTGCGTCGGCGGCGGCATCGGGACCGCGGTGGTCTACCCGATCGCGTGCGGCGTCAAGTCGCTCGGGGGACGCGTGGTGTCGATCGTCGGCGGCCGCACCCGGGACCTCGTCATTCTCGAGGCCGAGATGCGTCACGTGTCCGAGCAGTGCATCGTGACGACCGACGATGGCAGCTACGGCATGAAAGGGCTGGTCACCGACGCCCTGGTGGAGTTGCTCGACAAGGGCGAGGTGTTCGACGAGGTGGTGGCCGTGGGGCCCCTGCCCATGATGCGGGCCGTGTGCGACGTGACGCGTTCGCGAAACGTGCCGACGATCGTCAGCCTGAACCCTGTGATGGTGGACGGCACCGGGATGTGCGGCGGGTGCCGTGTGCAGGTCGGAGGCGAGCAGAAATTCGTGTGCGTCGATGGCCCGGAGTTCGATGGCCACCAGGTGGACTTCGACGGACTCGCCGCCCGCCTGCGTGCCTACCGCGAGCAGGAAGCAGCGGCGCTGGTACAATTCCGGCGCGACCACGACCTCGAGTGCGAGGCGATGGGGACGGTGTAGCAGCCATGGCCAAGAAGATTGGACAAAAGACCAAGACCCCGATGCCGTGCCGCGACGCGGTGGAGCGCTCGCACAGCTTCGACGAGGTGGCCCAGGGCTACACGGCCGAGATGGCCATCGCGGAAGCCAACCGCTGCATCGACTGCAAGAACCGCCCGTGCATCGCAGGCTGCCCCGTCGAGATCGACATTCCGACGTTCGTCGCCCAGGTCGGAGCTGGCGATTTCGAGGGCGCGTACCGCACCCTGTCGAGCAAGAACCTGCTGCCCGCCATCTGTGGCCGCGTGTGCCCGCAGGAGGACCAGTGCGAGGCCGAGTGCACGCTCGGCGTGAAGTTCGACGCGGTCGGCATCGGGCGGCTCGAGCGCTTCATCGCCGACTGGGCCGCCGAGCAAGGGCTCGAGCCGGTTGCCGAGGTGGCGGAGCCCACGGGACACAAGGTCGCGGTGATCGGGTCGGGTCCGGCCGGGCTCACCGTGGCGGCGGATCTCGCACGCCTGGGCCACCAGGTGACCGTGTTCGAGGCGCTGCACAAGGCGGGCGGGGTGCTGATCTACGGCATCCCCGAGTTCCGCCTGCCCAAGAGCATCGTCGCGCGCGAGGTGCACGCCCTCGAGCGGATGGGCGTCGAGATCAAGACCAATCACGTGATCGGCCGGACGTTCACGGTCGACGAGCTGTTCAGCGAGCTCGGCTACGAGGCCGTGTTCATCGGAACCGGCGCGGGGCTGCCGCATTTCCCGAAGATCCCGGGGCTCAACCTGATCGGCGTCTACTCGGCCAACGAGTACCTCACGCGGTCGAACCTGATGAAGGGGTACCGCTTTCCGGAGTCCGACACGCCGATGATCCGCGGCCGTCGCGTTGCGGTGATCGGCGGTGGGAACACGGCCATGGACGCGGTGCGCACGGCCAAGCGCCTCGGGGCCGAGGACGCGATCCTGATCTACCGGCGATCGCGAGTCGAGATGCCGGCACGTGCCGAGGAGGTCGAGCACGCCGAGGAGGAGGGCATCGAGTTCATCCTGCTCGCTGCGCCCACGGCCATCCTTGGCGACGACCGCTCGCGCGTGCGAGCGATTCGCTGTGAGCGCATGGAACTGGGGCCACCCGATGCGTCCGGGCGCCGCAGCCCCGTGCCGATTCCCGGCTCGGAGTTCGACATCGAGGTGGAGGTGGTGGTGTTCGCCGTCGGACAGGGCGCCAATCCCTTGATCCGTGACACCACGCCCGACCTGCACGTCAACAAGTGGGGCTACGTGAAAGCCGATCCCCAGACGGGCGCCACCGAGAAGCGCGGCGTGTTTGCCGGCGGCGACATCGTCACCGGCGGCGCGACCGTGATTTCGGCGATGGGCGCGGGTCGTCGCGCCGCGCGTGCCATCGACAAGTACCTCTCGACGCAGAGCCCAGACGGGTTTGCCTGAGACTGCCGCGGTCGGGCAAGTCCCTCGCGGCGTCGTTGACGGAGTCCCTGCGCCGACGTAGGCTGACGCCGGACGCGTGACCGCACTCCTTCAGCACGCTTGGCAGGCCCTGGTGCACGCGGACCCCTGGTGGGTCGCCGCCGCGACCCTGCTCTGGGCGCTCGCGATGCTCGCTGCCGGCAAGCGCTGGCAGGTCATGGTGCGCGTGATGGGCGGGCGGATCTCGCTCGTCCACGCGGTGCTGGTGACGCTCGCCACCGTGGCCGTCAACAACGTGACCCCGAGCGGCCGGCTGGCCGGCGAAGCCGGTCGCATCGCGGTCACCCGCGTCAAGGGCCAGCTGCCCTTGGCGCTCGGAGCCGTCGCCAGCCTGGGCGATCGCGTCGGGGACCTGGTGGCCGTGCTCGCGCTCTCACTGGTGGCCCTGCCGTCGCTGTGGCCGATCGTCGAGGGGCATGCGCGCCCGGCACTCGCGGTCCTGGCCGCCATCGGCGCGCTGGCGCTCGTGTTCGGGCCCCGTCTGCGCCGCGCCTCCCGCAGCTGGCTCATCGCGAGACGACGCGAGCTGGAAGGGGCCCCGTTTGCCGGTCGCGATCTCGTGGTCGCACTCGGCCTGTCGCTGCTCATCTGGTTCGAAGACGCCCTGCGGCTCATGGCCGCCGCGCGCGCGGTCGGCGTGGAGTTCGCCTTCCCTCAAGGCGCAGCGCTCTGCGTCGTGATGGTACTGGGCAGCTTGGTACCGACGGTCGGCGGGCTCGGGGCGGTGGAAGGCGGGCTGGTCGGCGCGATGGTATTGTTTGGAGTCCCCATCGAGAGCGCGATCGCCGTGACCGCCGTGGAACGCGCGATCTCCTACGTGCTGAGTACGGTACTCGGCTTCGGGTCGGTCGTGTGGTTGGGCGGGCGGAGCCTGCTCACGCCGCCTGCGGTGACTGCGCCGGCGGATGCCGATTTCCGACCCGACGGAGGTCTGCGGCGGTAGAATGGCTCCGAGGCGCTGATGCCCACGGTGACCGTTGCCGTGCCCGCGGATCGGAGCGCATTCATGACCACCCCCTGGCAGGAACGATACGCGCAGCGCACGCAGCGGATGACGAGCTCGGCCATCCGCGAGCTGCTGAAACTCACCGCGCGCCCCGACATCATCTCGTTCGCAGGCGGTCTGCCGGCGCCGGAGCTGTTTCCCGTCGACGAGATCCGGCGCGCAGCCGACGAACTGCTGCGGAGGGAGGGCCACAAGGCGCTGCAGTACAGCACGACGGAAGGGTACCCGCCGTTGCGCGAGATGATCGTCCGCCACATGGCCCGCTACGGCATCATGGTGGGCCTCGAGAACGTGCTGATCACGACCGGGTCGCAGGAAGCCCTCGACCTGATTGGCAAGGTGCTGATCAACCCGGGCGACCGGATCCTCACCGAGACGCCGTCGTACCTGGGCGCCATCCAGGCCTTCAACATGTACGGCGCCGAGTACGTGACCGTGCCGATCGACGACGATGGGCTGATCACGGAGCACCTGGAAGAGGCGCTTCGGACCGGGCCGAAGTTCATGTACGTGCTGCCCAACTTCCAGAATCCCGCCGGGGTCACGCTGTCGCGCGCACGACGGCAGGAAGTGGTGCGGATTGGCGACCAGTACGGCATCCCGATCATCGAGGATGATCCCTACGGTCAGTTGCGCTACGAGGGCCAGCACATCACGCCACTCGTCGTGCTCGACGCCGAGATGCACAACGAGCACAGGAACGGGCACGCCTACCGGGGCAACGTCATCTACCTCAGCACGTTCAGCAAGACGCTTGCGCCGGGCCTGCGACTGGGCTGGGTGGTCGCGCCCGAGCAGGTGGTCCTGCGCATGGTTCAGGCCAAGCAGGGCACCGACCTCCACTCGAGCACGTTCGACCAGATGCTGGCGTACGAGGTCGCCAAGGGCGGGTTCCTCGACCAGCACATCCGCACGCTGCGCCAGGTCTACCACCGGCGCCGCGACGTCATGCTGGCCGCGCTCGAGCGGGCCTTTCCCGATCCCGCGCTGGGCGTGCGGTGGACGCGTCCCCAGGGCGGGCTGTTCCTCTGGGTGACCCTGCCCCCGGGCACCGACACGTCGGAGGTGCTGATCGACGCCGTGAAGGAGAAGGTGGCGTTCGTGCCGGGCGAGTCGTTCCACCCCGGCGGCGGCGGGAAGAACACGATGCGCCTGAACTTCAGCAACGCGACCGAGGAGCAGATCGAAACCGGGATCGCCGGACTCGGGCGGGCCATCACGCGGCGGCTGCGCCGAGCACAGGAGGTTACCGCGCGGGAGGCACAGCCGGCCTAGCGCGGGACACCCACGCAGGGTTCACTTGATCTGGCGGCCTTGAGCCGCTGGGTACTGGCCGGGAGCCGGTCGCCAGAAACGCCCGCGGCTCTCAGCACAAACAAATGGGCCGCGGGCCTAACGCTCGATGACCAGCCGCGGGTCGTAGTGCGTCTCGCCGTCGAAGCTGATCTTGTAGTCGAACGCGCGGACGCTTGGGTTGGCCTTCTCGTCCTCGTCAGCGGGGTCCTGCGGGAAGCGATCGATGATCCCCCGGCTCACCCTGCAGGTCACAACGTCGAACTGCTGCGAAGCGACCGCCACGGGCGCCAGGCCGGCGTCGCAGACGTTCACCGGGGTCTGCCCGCGGAAGAAGGCCAGCGTCACCGTGCGCGGCAGGTCGGACGCGTTGACGACGACGAACATCAGCGTCTGGCCTTCTTTGACCCGGACCCGCTCGACCTTGTCGATGTCGAGCTTCCCCTTCGGCGTGGCGACGAGGATGCCTGCGATGCGGTCGGCCGATGTCGCGGTGGTGTGCCAGAGCCAGAAGCCG
>JAFNAJ010000183.1 GCA_017860085.1 Acidobacteriota bacterium
TCGGTCGCACGCCTGCTCGGCCAGGCGATCCGCAGCATTCACGAGGAGACCTCGGTCTCGTCGTTGTTCGTGTAAGACCTGTCTGCCCTGACAGCCGGAGGGGGCGGCCAGCGGGAGTGAACCGAACGAGACCGGCGGGACCGGCTCGGGCCGCCGGCAAGGATAGAAGAAGGACGCGCCATGGAAGCGACACTGACGGCAATCAAGCGTGACACGAGGGGCAAGAACGAAGCGCGACGACTCCGGGCATCGGGCCAGCTGCCGGCCGTGCTATACGGAGGCGGCAGCCGCGAGGCCGTTGCCCTGTCGGTCGATCCCGCCGCGCTGCGGCGCATTCTGCATTCGGATGCGGGGGTCAATACGCTGATCCGCCTCGAGATCGAAGGAGAGGGTCCAGCCCAGGTGCTGGTCAAGGAGTACCTCCTCGACCCGGTGCGGCACGCTCTGCTCCACGCCGACTTCTACCGGGTGGCCATGGACCAGGTCATCAAGGTCACGGTGCCCATCGTGCTGAAGGGCGAGGCCAGGGGTGTGAAGCAGCAGGGTGGCGTGCTCGACTTCGTCAACCGCGAGATCGAGATCGAGTGCCTGCCGGGCGACATTCCCGAGCACGTCGACATCGACGTCAGCGAGTTGCTGATTGGCCAGTCGGTCAGACTCCGCGACCTCGACGTCAGCGCCAAGTGGAAGCCCGTGGGCGATCCCGAGTTGATGCTCGTGCACCTGGTGCAGACGAGGGTCGTCGAAGAGCCGACGGCAGCGGCGGCGGAAGCCGTGCCGGCGACGGCCGAGCCCGAGGTCATCAAGAAGGGCAAGGCTGAGAAGGCCGAGGGCGCCGAGTAGCGTGGTCGGCCCGCCACTGGGGCCGCGGATGGGCGCGTGAAGCTGCTGGTCGGTCTCGGAAACCCGGGGTCGCGCTATCGCGACACGTATCACAACGTCGGGTTCTCGGTGGTCGACGAGATCGCGACGCGCCACGGCGTGGGCTTCGGCACGTCGCCGACCGAGGCCGTGACGGCGAGAGTCAGGGCGGGTGGCATCGACGTCCTGCTCGTCAAACCGCTGACGTACATGAACCTCAGCGGTCGCGCGGTGGGCGCCTTGGCGCGGTATTATCGGGTCGAGCCCGAGGACGTGCTCGCCATTGTCGACGACGTGAACCTGCCCCTGGGGCGGTTGCGGCTTCGGCGCGGTGGGTCGGCGGGAGGTCACAACGGCCTCAGGTCGATCATCGAAGACCTCGGGACGCAGGCGTTTCCACGGCTCAGGGTGGGCGTCGGGCGCGGGGACGTGAGACGCGACTTGTCCGATTACGTGCTGTCGCGCGTGGCCGCCGAGGAGCGCGAGGCGCTCGACGACGCCGTGCGGACGGCGGCCGAGGCAGCTGAGTGGTTTGCGATAGAGGGGATTGACGCGGCGATGCATCGCTTCAACCGGGGCGACGCGGAGGAAACGCCCGAGCCGAACGAGACGACACCCACGTGAGACGCGGTCCAGCGGGACCCGACTCCTTGCCACGGAAACGTGGCCGCCAGGCCAGAAGGAGGCACATGAGCACGAACCGTCAGTACGAACTCGTCTACATCGTTCCAGGAGAGACCAGCGAGGATGACATCACCGGCCTGCAGACGCAGGTCGAGGGGATCGTCGCACGCCTCTCGGGGACCATCGAGAAGACCGAGAACTGGGGCCGGCGTCGCCTGGCCTACGAGATCGGCCCTCACAAGGAGGGCGTCTACGTGCTCGTCCAGTTCGCGGGTGGGCCCGACGTGATCAAGGAACTCGACCGTCGCCTGAAGGTCACCGACCTGGTGATCCGGCACCTCATCGTGCGCATCGACGAGGACCTGAAGGCCGCCGCGCGGCGGGGCGAGGTGGTCGGCGCGCCGATCGGCGCACGACCGCCGGCTGACACAGAGGACGTTGGCGAGGGCGCCGACGAAGCGGGCGACGATCAGCAGGCGGAGGCATAGGTCATCATGAACGACAACAGCGAACGCACCTCATCGGGTCCGCGCGGCGGACGCGGCGGCAAGCGAGAGGACCGCGGCAACCGGCGTGGCATGTTCCGGCGGCGTCGCGTCTGCAAGTTCTGCGTCGAGAAAATCGCGCACATCAGCTATCGGGACGCGAAACTGCTCGCGCAGTTCGTGCCCGAACGTGGCAAGATCCAGCCGCGGCGCATCTCGGGCACGTGCGCGATGCACCAGCGCAAGCTGCAGACCGCCATCAAGCGGGCACGACAGCTGGCGCTGATTCCCTACGTCACCGAGTAGCGGGGGCAGGAAGGCACGTCATGATCGAACTGATTCTCAAGCAGGACGTGGAACACCTGGGCCGGCGGGGTGACGTCGTCAAGGTGGCGCCAGGCTACGCGCGCAACTACCTGCTGCCGCGCAAGATGGCCCTCGCCGTCACGGACGCCAACCGCCGGGTGGTCGAGCACGAGAAGAAGATGGCCGTCGTCCGCGAGGCGGAGGAGAAGTCGGCAGCACAGACGCTGGCGCAGCGGATCGCGGCGGCCGAGTGCGTGATCGCGAGGAAGGTGGGCGAGACCGAAACCCTGTACGGGTCGGTGACCGCCGCCGACATCGCCGAGGCCCTGGCCGTCCAGGGCATCGAGCTCGACCGTCGCAAGATCCAGCTCGAGGAGCCCATCAAGCACCTCGGCGAGCACAGCGTGGCAATCAAGTTGTACCGTGAGGTCCTGGCGCACGTGCGCGTCCAGGTCGTCAAGGACGAGGAAGCCTAGCGCTTCGCATTCGGGCGGCACCCTGCAGCCGCCTGCCGGGCGAGGACCCTGGCGGGCGGCTGGCCGCAACGCGCGATGGCCGAGGCACCAGCCGCTGAGCGCACCCTGCCCCACAACCTCGAGGCCGAGCGGTCGGTCCTCGGGGCGGTACTGATCCGCAACGACGTCCTCAACCACGCCACCGAGCTCATCGACTCGATCGACTTCTTCCGCGAGGCGCACCGGCTCATCTTCGACAAGATGATCGGCCTCTCCGAGCGCGGGCAGGCGATCGATCTGGTCACGTTGAAGGACGAGCTCGGACGGTCGGGCCAGCTCGACGCGGTCGGCGGGGCGGCGTACATCGCGTCGCTCGTGGACGGCGTGCCGCGGGCCCTCAACGTCGAGCACTACGCGCGCATCATCAAGGAGAAGTCGACGCTCCGGAGCCTGATTCACTCGGCGAACCGGATCCTGTCGACCGCGTACGAGGGCGAGCAGGAGGCCGACCTGCAGCTCGACGAGGCCGAGCGGGCCATCTTCGAGATCGCCGACGATCGCCTGCGATCGGGGTTCGTGCCGCTGCGTGACCTGGCGCACCAGAGCTTCGCGACGATCGAGAAGCTCCAGGAGCACAAGGGCCTCGTCACCGGCGTGCCGACGGGGTTCGACCTGCTCGACGAGATGACGTCGGGGCTCCAGCCGTCCGACCTGGTGATCATCGCGGCTCGCCCGTCGATGGGCAAGACGAGCTTCGTGCTGAACGTCGCGCAGCACGTGGGCACCAAGACGGACCTGACGGTCGGGTTCTTCAGCCTGGAGATGTCGAAGGAGCAGCTCTTCATGCGGCTCCTGACTGCCGAGGCCCGCATCGACGCCCACCGGCTGCGCAGCGGCTATCTCAGCGACAAGGACTACGGCCGGCTGTCGCACGCGCTGGGGGCGCTGGCCGAGTCGCGGATTTTCATCGACGACAGCGCTGCCCTCGGGGTGCTCGAGATGCGTGCGAAGGCCCGCCGCCTGAAGGCCGAGCACGGCCTGCACCTGCTCGTGATCGACTACATCCAGCTGATGCAGGCGCGTGGCCGGTTCGACAACCGCCAGCAGGAGCTGGCGTCCATCTCGCGCGCCCTCAAGCAACTGGCGAAGGAACTGGGGGTGCCCGTCGTCGCGCTGTCGCAGTTGAGCCGTGCTCCGGACTCCCGTGCCGACCATCGGCCGCAGCTCTCCGACCTTCGCGAGTCTGGGGCGCTCGAGCAGGATGCCGACGTGGTGCTCTTCATCTACCGCGAGGAGATGTACGAGCCCAAGGAGGAAGCGGAGGGCATTGCCGAACTCATCGTCGGCAAGCAGCGCAACGGGCCCACCGGCACCGTGCGACTGGCGTTCATCAAGGAGCACACGAGGTTCGAGAACCTCGAGTGGAGGAAGCAATAGCGGTCCGGCCGACCTGCGCCCACGTCGACCTCGGCGCGCTCGAGGCCAACTTCCGCGCCATCCACCGCTACCTCGACGAGCGCGCGTCGGTCACCCGTGTCGCGCCGCCCTCGGTCATCGCCGTCGTCAAGGCCAACGCTTACGGCCACGGCGCCCGGCGGGTCGCCCTCGCCCTGCAGGATGCCGGAGCGCGCGTGCTCGCGTGTGCCGACATCGAAGAGGGCGTGGCGCTGCGCGAGGCCGGCGTCGAGGTGCCCATCCTCGTCTTCGGCGCGCTCAGTGTGAGCGACCTCGATGGGCTCTTCAGTCACGCCCTGACGCCGACGCTGTCGACCCCGGCCGCCGCCAAGGCCGTCGAAGCCGCGGCGGTTCGGCACCGCCGGCGCGTGAAGTGCCAGCTGAAGATCGACACGGGGATGCACCGTCTCGGCTTCAGGCACGACAATCTCGCCCGCACGATTCCATCGATCCTCAGCAGTCCGCATCTGGCGATCGAGGCCGTGTACACGCACTTTGCGACGGCAGACGATGTTGATGACGCCTTTCTCGACGTGCAGCGCGCGCGGTTCGAGGCGGCGCTCGTCGACCTGCAGGCACTCGGCCTCTCGGCGGCCGCACGGCACGCGGCCAATTCGGCCGCCCTGCTCCGCGACGAACGCACGTGGTACGAGTTCGTGCGACCCGGCCTGCTGCTTTACGGAATCGCACCGCCCGGCCTGGACGACAGGCTGGCTCTGCAACCCGTGATGACACTGCGCAGCCGGGTCGTAGCAGTGAAGGGCATCCGCACGGGCGATGGCGTCGGCTACGGCCTGCGGTTCGTGGCGTCGTCGCCGCGCGAGATTGGCGTCGTGCCAGCCGGCTACGCCGACGGTCTCGACACGAGGCTGGCCAACAGGAGCGCGGTGCTCGTGAAGGGTCGCCGGGCGCCGGTCGTGGGATCGGTGTGCATGGACATGCTGATGGTCGATGTCACGGGCCTCGGCGTCTCGCCGGGTGATGAGGTGGTGATCATCGGCACGCAGGGCGCCGAGGCCATCGACGTTCGCGACATGGCGTCCGCGGTCGGCACCATCCCCTACGAGCTGTTGTGCCGGGTCGGCGCTCGCATCGAGCGCGTCTACGATCAGGAAACGCCGACCGCCGGGACGGATCGATGAAGGTCGAAGGCCACTCATGAAGCTCCCGAAGATGGTCTACGCCTGCCAGCAATGCGGGGCGCAGCACGCGAAGTGGATGGGGCGGTGCCCCGATTGCGGTGCCTGGAACTCCATCGTCGAGGAGCGTCCCGAGCCAGCGAGCCTCGACGCGCCGCCGGGCCGGTTTGGCTTGCCGTCGTCCGGGGGCATGGCCCGCCTGATCGACGACGTCGACACGGCGAGCGCCCCGCGCCTGACGACCGGCCTGGACGAGTTCGACCGCGTGCTCGGGGGCGGCATCGTGCCCGGGTCGCTCGTGCTGCTCGGCGGCGAGCCGGGCATCGGCAAGTCGACCCTGCTGCTGCAGGCCGCCGGGCATCTGGCGGCGACCGCCGGCACCGTGCTCTACGCGTCGGCCGAGGAATCGGAGCATCAGATCAAGTCGCGCGCCGAGCGTC
>JAFNAJ010000184.1 GCA_017860085.1 Acidobacteriota bacterium
TCGAGATCATGTTGAATGCCGTCAACCTGACGTTCGTCGCCGTCGGCCGCTACATCGGGTCGGTGGAGGGGCAGATCATCATGTTCTTCGTGATGACCGTGGCCGCTGCCGAGGCCGCCATCGGCCTGGCGATCGTCATTGCGCTGTTCCGTCAACGGGAAACGCTGAACCCCGACGCGTTCACGGCGCTCAAGTGGTGACGACCGTGCTTCGACTGATTCCGCTCTTCCCGTTCGTCGGGTTCCTCGTCAACGTCTTCCTCGGGCGACGCCTCTCCAAGCGCGTGTCCGGCGGCATCGCCTGCCTCGCGATGCTGGCGTCGTTCCTCGTGGGGGCCATTTCGACGTGGACCCTGGTCCAGCGCCCGTCGGACGCCCGTGTCGTCGACGACACGGTCTTCCTGTGGATCGCCTCCGGCGACTTCCAGATCCCGCTGACCTTCCGCCTCGACCCGCTGGCGGCCCTCATGGTGCTGGTCGTGACGGGAGTCGGCTTCTTGATCCACCTCTACTCGGTCTCGTACATGCACGAGGAGACCGATGGCGAGTACGCGCGCTACTTCTCGTACCTGAACCTGTTTGCCTCGTTCATGCTGGTGCTCGTGCTCGGCGCGAACTTCCTCGTGATGTTCGTGGGCTGGGAGGGCGTGGGGCTCTGCTCCTACTTGCTGATCGGCTTCTGGTTCAAGAAGCGCTCGGCTGCCGACGCCGGCAAGAAGGCGTTCGTCGTCAACCGGATCGGCGACTTCGCCTTCATCGTCGGCATGCTGCTGGCCTTCCGCGAGTTTGGCACGCTCGACTTCCGGGAGATCGCGTTCGAGGCCGCCAGGCTCTCGCCCGAGGTGACCTTCGGCCTGATCTCGCTGATGACGCTGCTCTTCTTCATCGGCGCCACGGGGAAGAGCGCCCAGATCCCGCTGTACGTGTGGCTGCCGGACGCGATGGAGGGCCCGACGCCGGTCTCGGCGCTCATCCACGCAGCAACGATGGTGACGGCGGGCGTCTACATGATCGGCCGGAATGCGGCGCTGTTCAGCCTGGCACCCATCACGATGGACGTGGTGGCCGTGATCGGCACCGCCACGGCACTGATGGCCGGGACGATCGGCCTCGTGCAGAACGACATCAAGCGGGTGCTCGCGTACTCGACCGTCTCGCAGCTGGGCTACATGTTCCTGGCGATGGGCGTGGGGGCGTTCGCGGGCGGCATCTTCCATCTCTACACCCACGCCTTCTTCAAGGCCCTGCTGTTCCTCGGCTCCGGTGCCGTCATCCACGCGCTGCACGGCGAGCAGGACATCAGGAACATGGGAGGGCTTCGACGGGATCTTCCGATCACCTACTGGACGTTCGTGATCGGGGCGCTCGCCATCGCCGGCGTGCCTGGGCTGTCGGGGTTCTTCAGCAAGGACGAGATTCTCTACCGCACGTTCGCGGGCGGCCACACGCTGCTGTGGACGGTGGGGGCGATCACGTCGCTGCTGACGGCCACCTACATGTTCCGCCTCGTGTTCCTCACGTTCCACGGCGAGCGTCCCGAGTCGGCGGGCAGCACCGCCCACCACGGGGGCAGCGACCATGGACACGGAGGGGGGCACGGACCTGCGCACCTGCACGACGCGCCGCCGACGATGGCCGTTCCGCTGGTGCTGCTGGCGATCGGCTCGGTCGTGGCCGGGTACGTGGGGGTGCCGCATGCCCTCGGCGGGGCCAACCGCATTGAAGGGTTCCTGGAGCCGAGCTTCCACCCCGTGGCCGTGCACGCACCTGCCGAGGCAGGCGTGGGAGGCGGCCACGGCGAGACCGCGGCGCACGGTGAGGAGAGCCCCGATGCGGACGCGCACGGAGGTGCCAGCGTCGAGCTGACGCTCATGGGCGTGTCGTCGCTGATTGCCCTGACGGGCATCGGGCTGGCCTCGGTGTTCTTCCTGCGCCGTCGCGAACTGGCGCAGGCGACCGCGGCACGGCTGCCGGCGGTGTACAGGACCCTGCTGAACAAGTACTACGTGGACGAGGTCTACGACGCCACCGTCGTCCATCCCATCCAGCGCACGTCCGAACGGGTGCTCTGGAAGACGGTTGATGCCGGGATGATCGACGGCATCGTCAACGGCGCCGGGGCCTTCGTCCGCGGCAGCGCCGCCCTGCTGCGCCTGTCCCAGACCGGTTCGGTTCGTGTCTATGCTGCGTCGATCTTCATCGGCGTGCTTCTCGTCGTCGGCTACTACCTGGTGCGCTAGATGTCGTCTCTGCTCTCGCTTGTCATCTTCCTGCCGCTCATCGGTGCCGTCGCGCTGCTTTTCATCAGCAACCGCGACGGCGAGCGCGACGGGCTCATCCGCCAGGTCGCCCTGGCCGCGTCGGTCGTCACCTTCGGCGCGACCCTCGCGCTCTGGCGCGGGTTCGACCCGATGGGCCCGGAGTTCCAGTTCGTCGAGCGCAGGCCGTGGATTCCGATCTACGGGATCGACTACTACATCGGGATCGACGGGATCAGCCTGCTGCTCATCGTGCTGACAGGCTTCTTGACGCCGCTGGCGCTGCTCTCGTCCTGGGGCTCGATAAAGAAGAAGATCAAGGAGTTCTCGATCTTCATGCTGCTGCTCGAGGCCGCGATGCTCGGCGTATTCGCGGCGCTCGACCTGTTCCTCTTCTACATCTTCTGGGACGCGATGCTCATCCCGATGTACTTCCTGATCGGGATCTGGGGCTACGACCGCCGCATCTACGCGGCCATCAAGTTCATCCTCTACACAATGGCCGGCAGCGTGCTGATGCTGATCGCCATCCTGGGGCTGGCCTTCGTCCACAGCAGCGCGACGGGCAACTACACGTTCGACCTCCTGAAGCTGTACGAGCTCAAGCTGGCGCCGACGACCCAGATGTGGTTCTTCCTGGCGTTCACGCTGGCTTTCGCCATCAAGGTGCCGCTGTTCCCGTTCCACACGTGGCTCCCCGACGCCCACGTCGAGGCCCCGACCGCCGGATCGGTCATCCTCGCCGGGGTCCTGCTGAAGATGGGCACCTACGGCCTCGTGCGCTTCTCGTTCCCGCTGTTCCCCGAGGCGGCGATGGTGTTCGCACCCTGGCTCGCCGGGCTGGCCGTGATCGGCATCATTTACGGCGCGCTCGTGGCGATGGTGCAGCCCGACATGAAGAAGCTCGTGGCGTATTCCAGTGTCAGCCACCTGGGCTTCGTCGTGCTCGGCATCTGTGCCGTGAACGTGCAGGGCGTGAGCGGTGCCGTCTACCAGATGCTCAACCACGGCGTCAGCACGGGCGCGCTGTTCATGATCTGCGGCATGCTGTCGGACCGGCGGCACACCCGGCTCATCAGCGAGTTCGGCGGGCTCAAGAGCGTCGTGCCGAAGCTGACGGCCGCCTTCATGCTCATCACGCTGTCGTCGATCGCGCTTCCGGGGCTCAACGGGTTCGTCGGCGAGTTCCTGATCCTGCTCGGGGCGTATCGGTGGGACTGGCGGTTCGCGACGCTGGCGGCGTCGGGCGTCATCCTGTCGGCCGTGTACATGCTGTGGATGTTCCAGCGGGTGAACTACGGTGTCGTGACCAACCCGAAGAACGAGCACCTGCCGGACATGAGCACCCGGGAATGGTGGATGCTCGGGCCCACCCTCGTGATGGCCGTGGTCATGGGCGTGGTGCCGAACCTGTTCCTGCGGCCGATGGAGCCCGCGGTCGAGCGCATGGTGCAGCGCGTGCAGGCGGGCCAGACGCGCACGGTGCGGGCCGAGCCCGGTGCTGCGGGAACGCAGGCCTTCGGGCCTGCGGACCCCGAGGCCCGAGCCCCGAGACCCTAGCCCCGAGTCCCGAGCCCTGAGATCGCGATATGGACAACCTCCAGGCCATCATGCCGATGCTCATCGTCACGCTCGCAGCCGCGGCGACGATGCTGGCCGAGTCGTTCAGGCTGAAGGACGAGCGGATGCCGCTGGGAGGTCTGGGCCTCATCGGGCTCGTCGGGGCCGCGGCGGCCTCGATTCTCCTGTGGAACCGCAACACCACGAGCTTCGGCGTCGTCCAGTCGGACAACTTCGCCCTCTTCATCAACTTCGTGCTCGTCGCCGTCGGCATCCTGACCATCCTGTTGTCGTCCCAGGTGATCGACCGTGAGGAACTGCCGGCCGGCGAGTACTACTCGCTGGTCCTCTTCTCGATCGCGGGCATGATGCTGATGGCCGCGGCCACCGACCTGCTGCTCATCTTCTTGGCCCTCGAAGTGATGTCGCTGGCGGTGTACGTGCTCACGGGCATCCGTCGGACCGACGCAGCCGGCACTGAGGCGGCGTTCAAGTACTTCCTGCTCGGCGCCTTCTCGAGCGCGTTCTTCCTCTACGGCGTGGCGTTCACCTACGCCATCGTCCACAGCACGCGCCTCGAGGCCGTGGCGCTGGCCGTGGCCGGACGTTCGGACGTGTCGGGTCCACTCACGTGGCTTGCCGTCGGCCTCCTGCTGGTGGGCTTCGCGTTCAAGGTGTCGGCCGTGCCCTTCCATATGTGGACGCCCGATGCGTACGAAGGCGCACCCACCGTGGTCACCGGCTTCATGTCGACCGGCGTCAAGGCCGCGGCGTTTGCTGCGTTCGTGCGGGTGTTCCTGTCCTCGTTCGAGCCGCTGCGTGGCGAGTGGGTGACGGTGCTCTCCTGGATCGCGGTTGCGACGATGGTGGTGGGGACCGTCGTGGGCGTGGCCCAGTCGAACGTGAAGCGCATGCTCGCGTATTCCAGCATCGCGCACGCGGGCTATCTGCTGGTCGGGATCATCGCGGGCAACGCGAGCGGCAAGTCGGCCATCCTGTTCTACCTGCTGGCCTACGCGCTGACCAACGTGGGGGCGTTCGGGGTGACGGCGCTCCTGGCCACGCGTGAGCGCCCGCGAGGCGACCTCGCCGACTTCGCCGGTCTTTGGCACAGCCGCCCGGTGATGGCGGCGTTGATGACGATCTTCCTGTTGTCGCTGGGTGGTTTCCCGCCGACGGCGGGTTTCGTGGCCAAGTGGTACGTGTTCGGCGCCGCAGTCCAGGAGCAACTCTACGGGCTCGCCATCATTGGCGTGCTGACGAGCGTCGTGTCCGTCTTCTACTACCTGCGCATCGTCGTCCTGATGTACATGACCGACAGCAGGGCCGAGTACGAGCCGCCACGGCTCACGGCGACGGGCCTGGCGACGCTCGGGGTCGCCGCCGCGACCGTGTTCTATCTGGGGGTCCTGCCCGCGCGCGTGATCGAGCTGGCCACGCGCTCGATCGACACCATCTTCTAAGGCGGGGTCAGGTCTTGAATCTCTGCTTTTTTCACGACCTGGCACCGGTTGACCAACCACCGGCGCGAACCTGGCACGGTCCTCCGGCGACCGCGGTGGCCTCTGCACTCGTGGTGGCCGTGCTGCCCTCCGGCGTAGCGCAGCACGCTCAGGCTGGTCACCGCCTGGGCAGATCCTCGAACAGGTCCTTCAGGGGATAGCGGAACCCGGGCATCACCACGGGGTCTTCGAGCAGGTCACCTTCGGCAAACAGATGCGCAGGGCCGCCCCGGTGGTGGACCGTGACGGTTCGCGTGCGCGGTCGGACGACCCAGACGGCCGTGGCACCACAGTCGAGGTACTCGCGGACCTTCGTGTCGACCTCGCGCGTCCGCTCGCCGGGCGACAGCACCTCGACGGCGAGGTCAGGCGCGCCGTTCCAGTACTTGAGCGGTAGCTCGCCACGCGGCACGCGCGCCTGCGCGACGAACGCGACATCGGGC
>JAFNAJ010000185.1 GCA_017860085.1 Acidobacteriota bacterium
TCGCCGGGACGATCGGCCGACCAGAAGGCCGGCCGCCACGGAGCTCACGCCGCCGGCTGGGAGGCCGGCGGCTACGCGTCTGCGGCGGCGACGAGCGCCCGGACCTCCTCTGCTGAGCCTGCGGTGAGCGCGCGAGTGACGAGCACCTCGGCGTCAGTCAGGCGCCACCTCCGCACGCAGGCCTTGACGCCTGGGATGGCCGGGGCGCTGACGCTCAGCCCTCCCACGCCGAGACCAATCAACAGCGGAATGGCCTGCGGATCGGCGGCCATGCCACCGCAGACGCTCACCCACTTGCCATGTCCGCGCGCGGCCTTCACCGTGGTGGCGACGAGCTGCAGCACCGCAGGATCGAGTTCGTCCACCTGTGAAGCCAGCTGCGGGTGATCGCGATCCGTCGCAAGCGTGTACTGGGCGAGGTCATTGGTGCCGAGCGAGAAGAAGTCCACTTCGGTCGCGAAGCGCTCGGCGTTGAGGGCCGTGGCGGGCACCTCCACCAGGACCCCGACTGGCACGGGCGGCGAGCCGAGCTGCAGGCGTTCGCGCTCGAGCGCCTGGCGCGCCACCCGCCACTGCGCGAGGCCGGTGATCATGGGGAACATGACCATCACCTGCCCGTGACGCGCGGCGCGGACGATCGCACGCAGCTGGGCCCGCAGCAAGGTGGGGCGCGCCAGCTGCGCCCTGATTCCCCGCTCCCCGAGAGACGGGTTGTGCTCCTTGGGGAGGTGCAGGAAGGGCAGCGCCTTGTCACCGCCGGCGTCGAGCGTCCTGATGATGAGCGGCCGGCCGGGGCCGAGTCGCGCCGCGATTGCCGTGTAGACGTCAGCCTGCTCGTCCTCCGACGGCGCCTGGTCGCGATCGAGGAAGAGAAACTCCGTCCTCAACAATCCGACGCCCTCGCCGCCAAGGGCCAGAACCTGCTCGGCATCCGCCAGCGAGCCGATGTTGCCAACCACGGCGATGGAGTGCCCGTCAACGGTGGAGGCCGGCTGGTGGGCCACCGCGCGTTCGGCTGCGCGGCGCCGTTCGCCGCGCGCCAGCCGCTCGGCGACCGACGCCAACTCCTCGGGCGAGGGGACGAGGCGCAGCACGCCTTCATTGCCGTCGAGCACCGCGGGTGTGCCGTCTGGAACGTCGAGCGCCGCTGGATCAATCGCAGCCACTGCCGGGATGTCGAGCGATCGCGCGAGGATGGCCACGTGCGAGGTGGCACCCCCGCCGGCCGTGCAGAAGCCGACCACGGTCGACCGATCCAGACCGGCCGTTTCCGACGGGGTGAGATCTTCGGCCACCAGGATTGTCCCGGGCGCGTAGTGCCGCTCTGCGCCCTTCGTGCCCACGATGGCGCGCAGCACGCGTCGGCCCACGTCGCGAACGTCGCTGGCGCGCGCCGCCAGCAACTTGTCATCGAGGTTCGCCAGGCGCTTGGCCTGGGTCTCAATCGCCAGGTGCCACGCAAAGGCCGCGCTGCCGCCACGATCGATCGCGGTCGCGCAGGTCGCCAGCAGATCGGGGTCGCCAAGCAGGGCTTCGTGCGCCGCGAAGATCGCGGCCCGGGTGGCGTCGGCCGTCTGGGCGAGCCGCTCCTGCAGGCTACGCAACTCGGTGCGCGCCTGCTCGAGCGCGCACTCGAGACGCAGCCGCTCGGCGTTCGGCGAGTCGTGATCCTCAGGGATCTCGATGGGATCGTGACGCAGCTGGACGATGGCACCGACGACGAGGCCCGGAGCGGCGGGCACACCGACCAGCGTGCGAGCGACCCCGGTGCTCATTTCCCGAATCGCTCCCAGCGCAGGACGTCCGCCAGAGCGCGCTTGTCGGGAGCCGGCGACTCGGCGGCGTAGCCCACCGTGACGAGCGCCAGCAAACGGGCATCAGGCGGCCCGCCCAGCAGTTCCCTGATAGTCTCGGTGTACGGAAGTTGGTAGCCGGCCACCCAGCAGGCTCCAAGACCATGTGCGTGCGCGGCAAGCAGGAGGTTCTCGATGGCCGCGCTGCCGTCCTCCACCCAGAACTCGCTGCCCGCGCAGAACACGGCGACGCACACGGGCGCCTGCGCGAGAAACGGCGCGTGCTCGACGATCGCGGCCAGGCGCTGGCGCGTGGCCTGCTCCCGTATCGCGATGAAGGTCCAGGGCTGGCGATTCATGGCGGTCGGGGCCAGCCGCGCGCAGTCCACGATGTCTTCGAGGATGTCCTGTGCAACCGGCGTCTCGGCGTAAGCTCGAATGCTCCGTCTCGTCTTGAGGCACGTAATGGCGTCCATCGGATCAGTCCTCCGCACCAGCTAGCGTCGTGAAAGTTGACTCAGGGCGTCTCTCGCCGAGCGGGCACGGAGGCCTTGAACATGACGACCTCGGTGCTGCTCTCGACCGCATACACGGCACCGTTCGGGATGATGACGCTGGTGCCACGCTCGAGCGGCAGGGAGTGCTCGGCCACGTGCACCCGACCCGATCCTTCCACGACGAGCAGGGTATCGGCCCCGCGAACCGGGCCGGCATGGTGGGGCCGATCCGCCGCGACGGACACGCGACTCAGCTGGAACTCGTCGACCGGGGGACGAAACGCCTGCTCGGTGGTGGACAGCCGAATTGGTGCCACGAAGGCCGGTGGGGCACTCTCGACCGCGACGACCCGCAAGAGCTCCGTCACGTCCACGTGTTTGGGCGTCAGCCCTCCACGGAGCACGTTGTCCGAGTTGGCCATGAGCTCGATGGCGACGCCCTCAAGATAGGCGTGCAGGACGCCCGCCCCGATGAAGGTCGCCTGCCCAGGCTCGAGACGAACGAGGTTCATCAGGTAGATCGACACGATGCCTCGATCGAGGCGACCGCCCGGCAGCGGGAACTGCTCGAGGGCACGCGCGGCCCAGAACTCCGCCGTCGACCGGTGGAGGTGGCCGGCGCGGTAGCGTGGGGTCAACCGAGCGGCAAGAGGCGCGAGGATCGCATCCACCGCGTCCTGCGGGAGCGTCATCACGTGCTCGTACAGCCGCCGCAGCCGGTTGGCGTCGCTCACGCCGTCGGTCGAGCGCAGCCGAGCGGCCAGCGCGAAGAACTCGTCCGTCGCCTCGAGCGCGGCCTGCACCGCGTCGAGCGGCCGGAAGCCGTGCAACATCCAGAACTCGGTGAGCGCCACCTGCATCTCGGGCTTGTGCCGGCGATCGCGATAGCTGCGATCTGGCGCGTCGGCGGCCAACCCGCGTCGGCTGTCCCGCTCGAAGCCGTCCACGGCCTGCGCGGCGGTCGGATGCGCCTGGATCGACAACATGCGCGCGACGTCGAGCACCTTGAGCAGGTAGGGCAGGGTTCCATCGAAGCGTGCCGAGACTTCGGGTCCGAGGAACGTGTCAGGCGACGCCTCGATGAGCTGGTCGAGACCCACGACGACGTCGCCGACGCGGGCCGCGGCAGGAGCCAGTGGGTGAGCGCCGAGCCAGAGCTCGGCGGCCGGCTGTCCGGGCGAGGGCTCAACACCTGTGAGCTGCGGGATGAAGTGCGTGCCTCCCCAGGCGTAACGTTGAACCGCGCCCTCGAGGCAGATGGGTCTGGGGCGTCGCGCAAGGTCGGTGGCCGCACGAGCGGCCAGCGCGGCGTCCCTGGTCGGGGCCATCACAAACCGGCACGGTATCACAACCGGCTTGTGCTCAGGGCGGCCGGGGCTGATAGGATAGGTGGTCTCACCATCATGTTGTCCGAGGCGATGAGGAGGTCGAGGCCAACCGCGCGGCGTGCCACGTTCGGGACGGTGTTGGCGGCCTGCGTCTTTGGGGCCGTGTCGGCGTCAGCGCAAGGTCGCTTGCCGCGACAGGCATCGGCTCCCCACGTCGAGGTCGGGCTCATCACGTCGCAGGCGACGCTCACCGCGGGGCGCGACGCGTGGCTGGGCGTGCGGTTCCAGCTCGAGCCGGAGTGGCACATCTACTGGGTCAACCCGGGCGATTCAGGCGGTCCGCCCACGGTGCTGTGGGAGGTGCCCCCCGGGGTGACCGTCGGCGATTTCGAGTGGCCGGCCCCGCAGCGCATCCCGCTTGGCCCGCTCGTCAACTACGGATACACCGGCGACGTGGTGCTGCCGTTTCCAGTGAGGGCCACGGCCGCGGCGGCCGGCCAGCCCGTGACGCTCACGGCGTCCCTGCGCTGGTTGGTGTGCCACGACGTGTGCGTGCCCGGACGCGCGCGCCTCGCCCTCACGCTCCCAGTGACGGAGGCCGACCGCGGCCAGGTCGATGCCTGGAACCGGGCGGTCGTCGAAGCCCGGGGACGTGTGCCAAAGCCGGCGCCGTCGACCTGGAAGACCACCGCACGGTCAGCCGGCGACACCTTTACTGTGGTCGTGACCCTGGACCGCGCGGCGCCGTCGAGTGCCGTCTTCTTCCCGCTCGAGGTGAGCCAGGTCAACGAGTCGGCGCCCCAGCAGGTCGAAGCGTCGGGCCGCCAGTTGCGGCTCACCCTGCGCAAGTCGGACCAGCTCAGCGCCCTGCCGCGCCTTCTGAAGGGTGTGCTCGCCTTGCCGGACGGCCGTGCCTTCGTGATCCAATCGCCGGTCAGCGTGGCCGCAAGCAGCGCGCCCGGTGTTCGCTGAACAGATTCGACAAGAGGAGTCCATTCATGAAGCGCATGCGCATCGTCACCATCGCGGGTCTCGCCGCAATCGTCGGAATGACTGCCCTGCAGGCGGGCAAGGTTGGAGAGCCGGCACCGGCCTTTGCCTCCAAGGACACGAAGGGGATCGAGCACGAGCTCGGCGACTTCAAGGGCAAGTGGGTCGTGCTCGAATGGCACAACAACGGCTGCCCATACGTCAAGAAGCAGTACGACAGTGGCAACATGCAGAAACTCCAGAAGGAGTGGACAGCACGGGGCGTGGTGTGGCTCACCGTGATTTCGTCGGCCCCAGGGAAGCAGGGCTACGTGACGGCCTCGGAGGCCGATGCGTACGTCAAGGACAAGGGGGCCGCACCGACCGCGGTCCTGCTGGACCCCGCGGGGACGATGGGCATGGCGTACGAGGCGAAGACGACGCCGCATATGTACGTGATCGACCCCTCGGGTAAGCTGCTGTACAACGGCGCCATCGACGACAAGCCAACCACCGACCTGAACGACGTGCCCGGCGCCAGGAACTACCTGTCGCAGGCACTCACCGAAGCGATGGCCGGCAAGTCGGTGAGCATGCCGACGACGAAGCCCTACGGCTGCTCCGTCAAGTACCCGACCAGCTGAGCCTCGCAGTTCAACCGGGCCGGGCCGCGCGTCGATCGCGGCCTGGCCGAGCCGCTGGCTCCTGCAGTTGCGCCGCCCGCGTCACGGCGGGCTGTCGAGGAGGTTGCCGTGCCCACTGACGACCTGCGCGTTATGCTTGAGCGTCGGCTCGAGGCCTTCAACGCTCACGACGCCGCCATCCTCGCCGCGGCGCACGCCGAAGACGGCGTGCTCTGGAGCCCGATGTTCGGACGCAAGGACGGGCGGGCGGCGATCGAGACCTCGTACCGGTCGTTGTTCAGCGTCTTTCCCAACTTACACCTGGATGTCGACGCGCCGATCGTGGACGGCGCCAGGGTCGCCCAGTATTTCGTGCTCAGGGCCACGCATCACGGGGAGTTCATGGGCCTTGCGGGCACGGGGCGCGCCTTCGAAGTGCAGGGCGTCTTCCTCCTGCGGCTCCGGGGCGGAGCCATCGCCGAGGAACGTCGCATCTACGACTTCACGGGTCTGCTGACCCAGATCGGCGTTCTCCG
>JAFNAJ010000186.1 GCA_017860085.1 Acidobacteriota bacterium
CTGGGCTCTCGTTGGCGCGGCCGCCGCCATATGGCTGATGCCTGCGTTGGCGTGGGAGAGAGGCTGGTGGCAGGTGTCGTTTGCAGCGCTGGCTGCCTGCACCGCGGTCACGCTGCTCGCAGGTCTCGGCGGCCTCGTGCCCGCCCTCGCCTCTCGCTTCACGGCTCGGGATCTCGCCCGGCACTACAACCTCGCCGGAGACCTTCCGGCGCACCTGCTGTTCGTGGACGAGCGCGTGGGCTCTTTCCCTTTCTACCTGTCGCCGCCGCTCAGATCGCGGCTCTCACCGGAACGCGTTCGGATGATCACCCCATCGGAAGCCTTTACGATGCGCGCGGCACCTCAAGACACGGCGTTCATCCTGACCGACGATCGTGCCGCGTCGTTGGCTACGTTCGTCGATTGGACCACGACACCCAGCGAACGCGCGGGACACCACGTGATCGTCCCAGCCGAGGCCCTGATCTCGGCGCTGAAGGCCGGTCGTTCGGGAGGCCCTGCCGTCCGCTGACCATCGCCATCCACCTCACCAGCCCTCGATGTCCTGCGGCCGTTCGCCGGCCAGTCGGGTTGCACCACACCCCGTGATCGCGGGAGGATGACACCCGGTGCCGTCGGGGCATCCGTGGAGGAACTCATGTCTCGCCTGACCGCTCTTGCTCTGTCGTGCCTCTCCCTCCTGGCCGCCGCCGCGGCCGTCGCGCAGCCTCATCCCTTCAACGTGCGCGACCTCATTGGCTTCGATCGCCTGTCCGAGCCCGCCGTGTCGCCGGACGGCTCGCGCATCGTGTTCACGGTGAGCGTGCTCGACGAGGCCGCCGGTCGTCGTAGAACGGACCTCTGGCTCGTCAGGGCCGACGGAAGCGGCCTGCGCCAGTTGACGACGCACCAGGCGAGCGACACGAGCGCCACCTGGACGGCGGATGGCAAGAGCATCTACTTCCTGTCGAGCCGCTCGGGTTCGTCGCAGGTCTGGCGCATGCCCGCTGACGGTGGCGAGGCCGAACCGGTGACGAACGTGCCGTTGGACGTCGGCGCCTTCGCGCTGTCGCCCTCGGCGACGCACGTCGTGGTCGCGCTCGAGGTCTTCACCGATTGTCCGACGCTCGCCTGCACCACCGAGCGCCTCGAGGCGACGGCCAAGCGTAAGGCGTCTGGCCAGATCTTCGACCGCCTCTTCATCCGGCATTGGGACACCTGGAAGGACGGGCGCCGCTCGCACCTCTTCGCGGTGCCCGTGGCCGGGGGCGCGCCGATCGACCTGATGCGGGGCATGGACGCCGACGCACCGTCCAAGCCGTTTGGAGGCTCCGACGAGTTCGCCTTCACGCCAGACGGCCGCGCCGTGGTGTTCACCGCGCGTCAGGCGGGCCGCGAGGAGGCCTGGTCGACGAATTTCGACCTCTGGTTCTCGTCCATCGAGGGCTCAGCCGCGCCACGCAACTTGACGGCGTCCAATGCCGCGTGGGACACGGCTCCCGTGTTCTCGCCCGACGGAAAGACCCTGGCCTACCGTGCCATGACGCGTGCGGGATACGAGGCCGACCGCTTCCGGATCGTCCTGCGGCAATGGCCCGACGGTCCCACGCGCGTGCTGACTGAAGGCTGGGACCGCTCGCCGGACGGTGTGGTCTGGTCGGCCGACGGGCGCACGCTCTACGCGACGGCCGGCAACCTCGGCCAGGTGTCGCTGTTTGCCATCGATGCCGCCACCGGGCAGGTGCGGACGGTGGCGAAGGAAGGGCACATCGTGGCACCCGGGGTTGCCGGCGACCGGCTCGTGTTCCTGCTCGACCATCTGAAGTCGCCGGCCGAGCTGCACAGCGTGCGTCCCGACGGCAGCGACCTGAAGGCCATCACGACCATCAACGCCTCGCGGCTGGCCAGCGTCAGCATGGGCGACGCCGAGCAGTTCACGTTCAAGGGCTGGAACGACGAAACGGTGTACGCGTGGGTCGTGAAGCCCGTCGGGTTCCAGGTCGGCAAGAAGTATCCGCTGGCCTTCCTGATCCACGGCGGGCCGCAGGGGTCGTTCTCGAACAACTTCCACTACCGGTGGAATGCGCAGGTGTACGCGGCGGCTGGCTACGCCGCCGTGATGGTCGACTTCCATGGGTCGACGGGCTATGGGCAGGCGTTCACCGATGCGATCAACGGCGACTGGGGAGGCAAGCCGCTGGTCGATCTGCAGAAGGGCTTCGACGCGGCTGCCGCGCGCTACACGTGGATTGATACCGACCGCGCGTGCGCCCTCGGCGCATCGTACGGCGGGTACATGATCAACTGGATTGCCGGCAACTGGCCCGACCGCTTCCGCTGTCTCGTGAACCACGACGGCAATCTCGACGAGCGCATGGCTTACTACGACACCGAGGAGTTGTGGTTCCCGGAGTGGGAGCGCGGCGGCACGCCCTGGGACAAGCCAGAGGCGTACGCCAGGCACAACCCGATCGACTACGTGAAGAACTGGAAGACGCCGATGCTCGTCGTGCACGGCGGCAGGGACTACCGGGTGGTCGACACCCAGGGCATCTCGACCTTCACCGCGCTCCAGCGGCGAGGCATTCCCAGCAGGTTCCTGTATTTCCCGGACGAGAACCACTGGGTGCTGAAGCCGGCCAACAGCGTGCTGTGGCACGAGACGGTGCTGGCGTGGCTGGCGGAGTGGACCAGGCCTGCGCCCCCGTCGGGATCGCGCTGACTACCGCGTGCACCCTCGTCGTCGGAAGATCCTGACGCGGTCGACCTCGCCAGCGAGGTCGAATCCCTGGTCGATGTACGACTGCAGTCGCGGGTACCTCTCAATTGGATAGTGGTTCCACCGGTAGATGCCGGCAGGCGCGGTGTCGACGATGAAGGTGGCGGCGTTGCGCTCGAGGTCGTCCATCAACCAGTCCCAGTGGGCTTCGACGACCTGTTCCTCGGAGTCGTGGCCGCGACGGACGGCCTCGAGGTTGCCCGAGACGTAGCCTGTGAGCCGTGATTGCGCCATCACGACGAACCGCGACGCCGCCGGCATGTCGGCGTAGTAGTAGATGATCGGCGCGTAGCCCCACACGAACAGCGTCCCCGACGGATAGCACGGATCCTGGCGCAGGACGTGCGCGATCCTGCCGAACACGGGATCCCGCTCGCGATAGACGCGGTTGCTGGTGAGATAGAGCACAGCGTTCGCGATCGTGAACCCCACGAGCACGGCAGTCGACCAGCCGACGAGGATCCGGCCCTGACGTCCCACCGGCGCGCGGAGCGCGACGCTCGCCCAAGGCGCCGCCGCGACGGCGAGCGGCACGTACAGCTGGATGAAATAGTGCGGGTAGAACCGCAGGCCCAGGAGCGTGGGCGGGATCGAGATCAGGATGAGGACCGTCACCAGCAGGGCCCTGTACGAGCGCCACTCCCCTGCCCACGAACGCCATGCGCCCCACCACAGCGGCCCGGTCACGATCAGGAACGGCAGGAAGTAGCTCAGCGCCCGCTCGGCGGCCTCGCGCATCGAGATGGGGTTGCTCGTGTAGTGGAGGTTGTTGCCAATCGTCCAGTAGAGCAGCGCGTCGCCGGCGCCGCGTGAGGCGAACCAGCCCCACGTCGCGAGCAGCGGCACGCAGAAGCCGGTGCCGAGCGCCGCGATCGACCAGGCGCACCGCCGCACGTCTTGTCGCACCGCTCCTGCCACCACAATCGCAAGCGCCAGGGCGAGTCCCCACGTCGCGGCCTGGTACCGAAGCAGAAATGCCAGGCCAATCAGGAGGCCTGCGGCGCCCGACCGCCAGAGCGCCAGCGCGTCCTGCTCGTCTCGCAACAGCACGAGGGCCCACGACGCGGGCAGGATCATCAGGATCTCGGTGTTCGACGCCAGCATGTCGTGTCCGATGAATGCGGCGCTGTAGACGAGAAAGAGCAGGCCACCAACCAGCCCTTCGCGTCGATGGTGGAAGAATGCCGACACGGCGAACGCCGTGAGCGGAACAGTGACGAGCGCGGTGACGAGGTGCACCGCGAACAGGCTGCGCCCGAAGAGCAGTTGAGCGGCGGCGTAGTAGATGTAGAGCAGCGGGGGCTTGTTGTTGACGAACTCCGCGTACAGGAGACGTCCCCGCATCATCTCCCACGACCCGACGATGTGCGCCGACTCGTCGAGGTCGATGACGTCGACGATGAGCGACAGCCACCGCGTCGCGAGGCTGACTGCCACGAACAAGAGCAGCCGCTGCCACGCCGCCAGGCGGCGTTCGTCCCGCTCCATGCGCGCGACTCGCGGTGAGGAAGGTTCGCCGGCCGCTACGGACGCTTCTTGAGCAGGTCGCGAATCTCGGTCAACAGCGTCTCGGTGGCCGACGGCGCGGGCGGTGCGGCCGCCTGCTCACGGCGAAGGCGGTTCATCCCCTTCACAACCATGAACAGGGCCCACGCAACGATGATGAAGCTGATGATGGCGTTGACGAACAGTCCGTAGTTCACCGTGACCGCGCCAGCCGCCTGCGCGTCTGCCAACGTGGCATAGGGAGCGGCCGCCTTGGCCCCCTCCTTCAGAACGAAGAAGAAGTTGGCGAAGTCCATCCCCCCGAGCAACGTGCCGAACGCGGGCATCAGCACGTCTTTGACGAGGGAATTCACGATGGTGCCGAACGCGCCGCCGATGATGATGCCGACGGCCATGTCGAGCATGTTGCCCTTGACCGCAAACTCGCGGAATTCCTTGAGCATGACGCGAACCTCCCGTGTCGGAGAACCGATGCCTCGAAAAAGGTGAGTGTCCCCTTTTTGTTGCCTGTCCCCCTTGTGGGGGTCATTGTCGCACGCCGCAATCGTCAGTGCCGAGGGGCATATAATCGGGCCGCTCTCGCCGCTTCCCGGAGGCTGCCGTGACCGTTCTCACACACGCCGCCCGCCTGTGCTCAGTGGCGGCCGTTGTCCTGGCCATCCACCCCACGACGTCGACGCTGACGGTGCGCGCCTCGCAAGAGTCGCAGGAAGGTGTCGGCGGTGGCGCCCCCGCCTCGCCGTATGCCGCGCTGCCCTATCGCTTCGTCGGCCCTCCCGGCAACCGGGTCAGTGCCGTGGCCGGCGTGCCCGGCGACTGGAACACCTACTACGCCGGCGGTGCCTCGGGCGGCGTCTGGAAGTCGACCGACGGCGGCAACCGCTGGCGGCCCGTGTTCGACGACCAGGAGGCCCAGTCGATCGGCGCCATCGCGGTGGCCCCGTCTGACGCGAACCACGTGTGGGTCGGCACCGGCGAGACGTTCATCCGCAGCAACGTCTCGATCGGCAACGGCATCTACAAGTCGACCGACGCTGGCAAGACCTGGCAGCACATGGGCCTCGACAGGACCGGGCGCATCGGGCGGGTCATCGTCCACCCGCGTGACCCGAACGTGGTGTATGCGGCGGCGCTCGGCCACTGCTACGGCCCCCAGCCCGAGCGGGGCGTGTATCGCACGACCGACGGCGGGAAGACGTGGGACCGCGTGCTGTTCGTCGACGAGCAGACGGGCGCCGCCGATCTCGCGATGGACCCCTCGAATCCCGCGGTGCTCTTCGCGGGCACGTGGCAGATCGACATCAAGACCTGGGGCCGGGTGAGCGGCGGCCCCGGAAGTGGCGTGTTCGTCTCGCGCGACGGCGGCACCACGTGGAGGCGCCTGCAGGGCAACGGCCTCCCGGCATCGCCGCTCGGCAAGATCGCCGTGTCGGTCGCGCAGGACAATCCGGCCCGCGTCTACGCGCTCATCGAAAC
>JAFNAJ010000187.1 GCA_017860085.1 Acidobacteriota bacterium
CTCCTGGGACTGCTGGTCTTCACCTTCATCCTGCAGATTCAGCCCGTGATGGAGGTCGCCGAACGCCTCATTGCCAAAGGCGTGGCCTGGAGCACCGTCGGGCGGATCATGCTGACCCTGCTGCCCCAGGCCCTCGGGATCACCATTCCCATGGCCGTGCTCATGGGCCTGCTCGTCTCGCTGGGTCGGTTGTCGGCCGACCGCGAGGCCGTCGCGTTGCAGGCGTGCGGCGTCAGCTTGTACCGCCTGCTGGTGCCGGTCGGGGTCGTCGCGGGCATGGCCTGGGTCGCCACGTCCTGGGTTCTCATCTACGCCCTGCCGGCCGCCAATCAGGCGTATCGGGAGATCGTCTACAGCATCGTGGCTGCGCGGGCCGAGAACGAGGTGCGGCCGCGCGTCTTCTTCGAGGATTTCCCGAACCTCGTCCTCTACGTGCGCGACACGCCCGCTCAAGGCTCAGGCTGGCGCGACGTGTTCCTCGCCGACAGCCGGAGGCCGAGCGAGCCCACCGTGTTCATGGCGAAAGAAGGGCGAATGGTCCTGGACCGGGCTGCCCGCCGCGTCGACCTCCTGCTCCAGAACGGCACCCAGCACCGGGTGCCCGCCGCCAGGCCCGACAAGTACGAGGTGCAGCGATTCGAGAGCCTCACGTTCGCGCTCGATCCCGACGCGGTGTTCCCGCGCACCGGGCCCCAGCGGGGCGACAACGAGATGACCATCGCCCAGCTCAGGGCGGAGATCGCCCGCCGCGAGTCGGAGGGTCAGGCCACACACAACCAGGTGATGACCATCCAGAAGAAGTTCTCAATCCCGATGGCGTGCCTGGTGTTCGGCCTCCTTGGTCTCGGACTCGGTATCACGAATCGCAAAGACGGCAAGCAGTCGAGCTTCGTCGTGGCCATCGCGGTGATCTTCGTCTACTACGTGTTCATGTACTCCGGCGAGTCGATGGCCAAGGCCAGGTGGATTCCGGCCGGCGCGGCCATGTGGATTCCGAATGTCCTTCTGGGCGCGGCCGGCGCGGCGCTCCTCGTGTGGCGGGCGCGCCACGGCGACACGGGCGGCCGGATCAGCATCCGGCTGCCGTGGCGGCTTCCGCCACGACGCGAGGCCCCGCCACAGCGGGCGGCGCCCGTGCGCGTGGCGTCCGACCGCGGGCGAACGGTGCTCGTGGTGCGCGTGCCGCAGTTCCCGATCCCGACGCTCCGCATCATCGACCGCTACGTCGGAGGGACGTACCTCCGGGTCTTCGGAATCGCCTTCGTCGGCATGCTCGCGCTCTTCTACATCGCCACCTTCATCGATTTGTCCGACAAGCTCTTCAAGGGACAGGCGACGCTCGGCCAGCTGCTGCAGTTCTTCTGGTACTCGACGCCGCAGTACATCTACTACGTCCTGCCGATCTCGGCGCTCATTACGACGCTGGTGACGATCGGACTGCTGACCAGGACGAGCGAGCTCATCGTGATGAAGGCCTGCGGCATCAGCCTGTATCGGGCTACCCTGCCGCTCATTGGGTTTGGGCTCCTGTGGTCGGCCGTGCTGTTCGGCCTGGGAGAAAGCATTCTGGCCCACGCCAACCGGCAGGCGCAGGCGCTCAACCACGTCATCCGGGGCGGCTCCCCTCGCACGTTCGACGTGCTGAGCCGCCAGTGGGTCGCCGGCCGAGACGGCAGCCTGTACAACTTCCTCGCCTTCAGCCCGCGCGAGCGCGAACTCGATGGTCTGTCGATCTACCGCTTTGCGTCTGGAACCTGGAACCTGGCGCTCCGCACATTCGTCACCGAGGCCCGTTTCGTCGACGGGAAGTGGGTGGCCCGCCGCGGCTGGACTCGCACCTTCGACCAGGCGACGAACGTCAAGTCGTACGAACCGTTCGAGCGGGGCACGGTCCCCATTGAGGCGGTCGACTACTTCATGACGGAGCGGCCGGACGCCGAGCGGATGAGCTACCGCCAGCTGCGCCAGTACGTGGGCGAACTGCAGACCAGCGGCTTCAACGTCACACCCTACGTCGTCGCGCTGCACCGAAAGTTGTCGTTCCCAATCGTCACGGTGATCATGACCCTCATTGCCGTGCCGTTTGCCGTGACCACGGGGCGCCGAGGCGCTCTCTACGGGATTGGCGTGGGCATCGTGCTCGCCCTGGCCTACTGGCTGATCTTCAGCGTTTTTGCCGCGATTGGGACCGCGGGGCTCCTCTCGCCGCCGCTGGCCGCCTGGGCGCCGAACATCCTCTTCGCAGCGATTGCCGTCTACCTGCTCCTGACCGTTCGCACGTGAGCCGCGCTCAGCGCTCGAGACGGATGGCGTCGAGCCAGATGATCCCGGTGGCGCCGGCGCTGGCGTGTACACCATCCACGACGAAGAGGATCGCGTCGGCCGATGGCGGAACCGCCGCGGGTGTTCCGCGACCCACCGGCGACATGTCCTCGAGCGCCACCGACAGGTCGCGCTCCGTCTCGTCGAGATAGACCGACCGCCTCCACCGCAAGCCGGCCGCACCGCCTGCGCTGGACGCGCGAAGCTGGACCGACAGGCGGACGGGGCGGTTCGCTCGCGCCTTGAACCGGAGGCGCGTCGCGTCCCCGACCGGAGGCGCCAAGTTGCGCACGAGTGCCGCCCAGAAGTCGGGCTTCCCCGACGCGAGCCCAAAGCGAAACACCAGCATGCGCCCGGCCACGGCCGGAACGGTGCTCACGGCGGCCACTGAGTCGCGGTCGTGCTCGAGCCTCCACGAGTGCTCCTCTTCGTCGGCGTAGAGCCAACGGGCGGCCCTTGACTCTTTTGGCGCCTCGACAGGACGTGCCCCGACGGTGTCGACGCCCACGTAGATCGGATTGCCGAGAATCCAAGGCACCGGGGGATGTCCCGGCGCATCAGGCACGTAGACCTCGGCTCGATACGCGGCGTGTCCCCTGGCGTCGTCCGGCGCCTCGACCACGAGGAGCTCGGTGCCCGTGTTCTCCGCGACGATCGTCCCGTTTCGAAGAAGCACCACCCGGGAGGACGCTGGCGCGGCCACCCGAACGGTGAACCGCAAGGGGCCGCTGCCCGGCGCAACGATGTCGCCCATGCGCACGACCGGCCCGTCCGCTCGCGCCGCGGAGAACTCGAAAGCGCCCGGGCCGGCCAGGGCGTCGATCACCGTGAAGACGCGCCCACGCCGGAGGCCGCTCACCAACTGCGTGGCCGCCTCGCTCGCGTCCCTCGCCAGCGGTTGGTCGATCTCGACGCGCGTCGTCAGGCTCTTGAAGACGACGTCGTATGAGGGCACCGGCAGGGCGAGTCCCTCACCCCACTCCCCCACCCTCGCGTCGGGATCTTCCCCGAAGCCACGCGGACCCAGCCGCGCGTGGGCATCGAGCGCCGCCAGCGCCACGAGCCGACGGCCACGCCCCGCGGCCTCGTCCCAACGCGCCAGCGTGGTCTCTGGCCGATCGAACAGTGACACGATCGCCTGCGGCGCACGCCACGCGTAGTGCAGCGCCGTCCGTGCCAGCGCGCTGCGAGACTCGTCGCGCCACTCGCTGTCGGCGCTCAACCACTCGAACCCGTCGATGGGCAACGACCAGTCGGACCAGCGGAGCGACTTCTTCGCCGAGTCGGGATGTGCCGCGATGCCGATGCCGCCCAGGCGTGCCACGTCCTCGACCACTTCGCGGGCGTCCCCGCCGAGGCGGTACGGGGCCCTCGGCAGGCCGATGGCGACGTAGTGCCCACCTGCGGTGCTGATCTCGGACGCGTCGAGGCAGAGCACGCCTGACCGGTAGCTGGGTGGGATCGGCGCCTGGGACGCGTCGCCGTGATCGGACACGATCACGAAGTCGAGACCTGCCCTGGCCGCCGCCTGAGCCACCTGGTCGAGCGACCCCGTGCCGTCCGACCGGTTCGTGTGGACGTGGTACGCGCCGCTGACGACGGTGCCCGGCAGCGTCGCGACCCAGCCGCGCGTCTCGACGCGCACCGCCCGCGGCGGCAACGTGGCCGCGATCACCAGAGCGAGGGTTGCGAGGCCGCAGAAGAGGCCCGCACGCAGGAGTCGTCGCACGATTGCGGCCGGAGTGCTCACAGCCCGGCGTCGGCTCGCAGGGTCGCCGACCTGTCCACTCGCTCCCAGGTGAACTCGGGTTCGAGCCGGCCGAAGTGCCCGTAGGCGGCCGTCTGCCGGAAGATGGGACGCCGCAGGTCGAGCATCTCGATGATGCCCCGTGGCGTCAGCGCGAAGTGATCCCTCACCAGTCCCACGATCCGATCATCGGGGATGCGGCCGGTGCCGAAGGTCTCGACGAGGATCGACACGGGTTCGGCCACTCCGATCGCGTACGCCAACTGCACCAGCATCCGCTCGGCAAGGCCGCCCGCCACGCAGTTCTTGGCGACGTACCGCGCCGCGTACGCCGCGGATCGATCCACCTTCGTCGGGTCCTTCCCCGAGAACGCCCCGCCCCCGTGTGGCACGGCTCCACCGTAGGTGTCCACGATGATCTTGCGACCCGTCACTCCCGTGTCGCCTTGGGGGCCTCCGATCACGAAACGCCCCGTGGGGTTGACCAGGATGCGGGTGCGCTCGTCCAGCAGCGACGACGGCACCGCGGCGGGCAGGACGTGCGCGATGAGATCTTCGCGTAGCGCGTCCTGGCTCACGGCCGGGCTGTGCTGCGCCGACATCACCACGGTGTGAACGCGCACGGGCCTCGCACCTTCGTACTCCACGGTGACCTGCGACTTGCCGTCCGGGCGGAGGTAGTCGAGCACGCCTCGTCGCCGGACATTGGCAAGCTCCCGGCAGATGGCATGCGCCAGCATGATCGGCAGTGGCATCAACGCCTCGGTTTCGGAGCAGGCGTACCCGACCATCATGCCCTGGTCGCCAGCGCCGCCCGGGTCGACTCCCTGCGCGATGTCCGCCGACTGCTCGTGGATCGACGTCAGCACGCCGCACGTGTCGGCGTCGAAGCCGTACTTGGCGCGCGTGTACCCGATGGTGCGAATCGTGTCGCGCACGATCTTCTGCACGTCGACGTAGCAGCTCGTCGTGACTTCTCCTGCCACGATCGCGAGCCCCGTGGTCACCAGCGTCTCGCAGGCGACCCGGCCCACCGGATCGAGCGCCAGGATCGCGTCGAGGATGGCGTCGGAAATCTGGTCGGCGATCTTGTCAGGGTGCCCTTCGGTGACCGATTCCGACGTGAACACGTGGCGTCCGCGCTGGAGCAGCATGGGTGTGGCGATCGGAGGGGACTCGACGGTCGAGCATTGATAGCAGAGCCCGGCGCGAGGGTCAACCGCCCCTCAGGGCCGCGGGTGGAACTGGTCGTAGATCGTCCGAAGCCTCGCCTCGAGCACGTGCGTATAGATCTGCGTCGTGGACAGATCGGCGTGGCCGAGCATGGCCTGGATGGCACGCAGGTCGGCGCCACGGTCGAGCAGGTGCGTCGCAAACGAGTGGCGCAGGACGTGCGGCGTGAGCTGCGCGGCAATGCCCAGCTCGCGCCCGTAGCCCTTGAGGATCTTCCAGCAACCCATCCTGGTCAGTCGGCCACCGCGGCGCGCGTTCACCAGGAGCCACGGCGAGGTCCGCCCGTGGAGAAGCACCAGTCGGGCGTCCCTGAGGTACCGCGTCACCCACGTGCGGGCCTGCTCGCCGATTGGCACGACCCGTTGCTTGCGGCCTTTTCCCGTGCAAACGAGGTAGCCAGCGTCGAGGTTGAGATCGGCCACCTTGAGCCCCACCACTTCGGAAGCAGTCGCCAGGCACGAGGCGCCGCGAGGTCTTCGGCCGGGTTGGCCGGGACCCGGCGATCGATGGCGAGAAAGCGGAAGAAGCCGCGAACGCACGCAACCGTGCGCGCCACCGAACGTGGCGACCGTCCCGCGGCCATCAGGTCGCGGACGAACGCCTCGAGGTCCTCACGCCCCAGGTCGACCAGGGCCCGTCCGCGGCCCTCGGCAAACCCCACGAGCGCCGCCAGGTCGCGGCCATACGCGTCGATCGAGTTCTCGGCCAGGCGGCGGGCAACCCGCAGGTGGTCGAGATACCCGTCGACGAGCGGCGCCGCGTCCGGGGTGCGAGCTCGACCGGTCTCGTTCATCGTGCCTGGCCCATGTCCGAGTCCGATTGTAGTCAAAAGGAGCCGGCGTGTT
>JAFNAJ010000188.1 GCA_017860085.1 Acidobacteriota bacterium
GGCGACGTCGTCGTCCGCGTGCTGCATCCTCCACCACCCGAGTGGCAGCGCCGGCGCGTGAGGAACGACGACTCCATCGGAGTCGAGGTCCGCCGAGGTGAGGTGTCGATCGTGCTGACGGGCGACGCGAGCGCATCGGTCGAGCCCGTGATCGCCGAACAGATCGGGCCCGCCAGCTTGCGGATTCTCAAGGTACCGCATCACGGGAGCCGCGGCGCCAGTTCGCTGCCGTTCCTCGCGCAGCTGAGGCCGGCACTCGCCGTGGTCAGCGCCGGCGCGGGCAACCCCTTCGGCCATCCGTCCGTGGAGGCGTTGGCCCGATATCGCGCGCAGCACGTGCCCGTCCTTCGCACCGATGTCGAGGGCGCCGTCTGGGTCGGCACCGACGGCCGGTGCGTGTGGGTGCGGACGTTTGCCGGCCGCGACATGTCGTTGGGCGGGGACCCGTGCGCCGAATAGCGACGTCGACGCCAGATGCCTGACGCCGATTGCCCCGCGCCGGGTACCGGACGCCGATGGCCGAACGCCGGGTTCCTAGGGCTGATGCTCGCCCTTCACCCGCTGCCAGAGAAGTTCGAGGTCGGCGAGTGGGCGCTCGTGCAGTGGCCGACCGTCGAGTTCGGCCAGCTGCTCCATGCGCCTGAACCGCGCCCCGAACTTGCGATTCGCCGCGCGCAACGCCGCTTCGGGCTCCACGCCCAGCTTGCGCGCCAGGTTCGCGAGCGAGAAGAACAAGTCTCCGATCTCCTCGGCCACCCGATCCGTGTCGCCTTCGGCGAGCGCGTGCCTGACCTCGGCCACCTCTTCCTCGATCTTGCCCACGACATCGGACGCGGTCGTCCAGTCGAACCCGACGGCTGCCACGCGGGAGCCGATCTCGTGTGCGGCGAGGAGCGCCGGCATGGACCGCGGAATCCCGTCGAGCGTCCCGGCGTGGGAGGCGCCGGTCGCCGCACGCTCGCGAGCCTTGATCGCTTCCCACTGCTCGAGCACCTGGCCCGCCGTGTCGATTGCCGTGGGCTCCGCCGCAGGTCCATCGGGCTGGACGAAGACGTGAGGGTGGCGCCGCACGAGCTTCTCGTTGACCGACCGGAGCGCGTCAGCGACGGAGAACGAGCCTGTCTCGCTGCACAGCTGCGCTAGGAACACGCCCTCGAACACCAGGTCGCCGATTTCGCCGCGAAGGCTCTCGAGGTCGCCACGCTCGATGGCGTCCACCACCTCGTGGGCCTCCTCGAGCACGAACGGGCGCAGCGACGCGAGGGTCTGCTCGCGATCCCAGGGGCAGCCGTCAGGCGATCGCAACAGGCGCATGATCTCCACGAGCCTGAGGAACTCGTCGCCGGGCGCACCGGAGGCCGGGGCTGGTGGCGACACGAGGCGACGCGTCGGCGTCCCCGGAGATTGACCGGACATCGGCGCCGCTATGCTAGCATCCAGAGCCATGACCGACCAGCAGGTGTCGTTCACGGCGTTCGTCATCTCGCTCGCGACGACGGCGGCCGTGCACTTCGGCGACGTGGCCGACCCGGTCAGCGGCGAGAAGAAGGCCAACCTGGGGGCCGCGGCCCAGATGATCGACATCCTCGCCATGCTGCAGGACAAGACGCGGGGCAATCTCTCGGATGCCGAGACCAAGGTGATCGACGACCTGTTGTACGAGCTGCGAATGAGGTTCGTTGCGGCAGGAAGCGACCCGCACCCGTCTGCAGACGTCGGGCAGCAGCCCTGACCGTCGTGGCGAGTGAGCCGGCGAGCCCGACCCGTGCGCGTCACCTTCCTCGGCACCGGAACGTCGCATGGCGTGCCCATGATCGGGTGCACCTGCGAGGTGTGCCGGTCGACGAACCCCCGCGACAAGCGGTGGCGGCCGTCGATCGCGATCGACCTGGACGGGTGCTCGGTGCTCGTGGACACGTCGACCGACCTGCGAGCGCAAGCGCTGGCCTTCGGGGTGACGCGGGTTGACGCGGTGCTCTACACCCACGGGCACGCGGATCACGTGCTGGGGTTCGACGAGTTGCGCCGCTTCAACGTGTTGATGGGCCGCCCCATGCCCGTGTTTGCCGATGCGGGCACCCTCGCCGACCTGCGTCGGGTGTTCTCGTACGCGTTTGCGGATCCGCCGCCTCGCGGCGGTGGCGTGCCGAGCGTGCACGCCACCGAGGTGACCGGCCCGTTTCCCCTGGCGGGCCGGGCGATCGTGCCCGTCCCGATTCGCCACGGGGAACGGCTGATCCTCGGTTACAGGATCGGCCCCCTGGCCTACCTCACCGACTGCAGCGGCATTCCGGATACCAGTTGGCCGTTGCTGGCGGGCGTTGACGTGGCCGTGCTCGGGGCGCTGCGCGACAGGCCGCACCCGACGCACTTCACCCTGGGGCAGGCCGTCGAGGCCGCGCGCCGCCTCGGGGCGAGCCGCACGCTCTTCACGCACATGTGCCACGACCTCGGCCACGACGCGACAAACGGGCGCCTGCCGTCCGGGATGGAGCTGGCCTGGGACGGGCTGGTGCTCGACGTTCCTGAGTAGACGCTGAACTCGCCGGACGTCAGCCGTAATCTCCGGCTGCTATGATCTCGTCGTGAGCGCCCTCCCGCTCGACGTCGTCCATTTCCCCGGCGACCCTCGACCGGCCGAGTGGCGGCAGCCTGTCGTCGCCGTGGGCAACTTCGATGGTCTGCACCGCGGCCACATGAAGATCGTCGACCGCGTCTGCCGGCAGGCGGCCGAGCGGGCGACGACTCCGGTCGTGCTCACGTTCGATCCCCATCCGGCGCGCGTGATTCGGCCCGACAAGGCGCCGCCCCTGCTGATGACCCGGGCCCAGAAGCTGGAGGCGCTCGCCCTGGCCGGCGTGAGGGGCGTGGCGGTCGTGCGCTTCACCCCCGACCTGGCCGCGTGGAGCCCCGAGGCCTTCGTCCAGGAGGTCATCGTCGAGTGGCTGAGAGCCGCCGAGGTCTGGGTGGGGGCGAACTTCCTCTTCGGCCACGACCGCGCGGGGAACTTCTCGCTGCTGCGAACGCTGGGCGCCCACTGGGGCTTTCGCGCCGAGAAGATCGATCCGGTGCGGTACAAGGAATTCGTGGTCAGCAGCACACGGGTGCGGCGCCTGATTGGCGAGGGACGCGTCGACGAGGCGGCGGCCCTGCTGGGACACCACTACTCGGTCGACGGCGTCGTGGTGCACGGCGATGGCCGGGGCAAGGCCCTCGGCGTGCCGACGGCGAACCTCGACACCGACAACGAGTTGCTGCCGCCAGACGGCGTGTACGCGACCGTCGCGGGGATCGACGGCGTGCTTCACGCGTCGATCACCAACGTCGGCATGCGGCCCACGTTCGGAAACCCGGGTGGCCGCCCAACCGTCGAATCTCATGTGTTCGATTTCGCGCGCGACCTCTATGGCGTGTCCGTCCGGCTGATGTTCCTGCAGCGCCTGCGGGAGGAGCGCACCTTCCCGGACGCCGACGCGCTGGTCGAGCAGATCGCCACGGATTGCCGGCGGGCTCGGCAGTTGTTCGACGCGATTTCGCTGTAGAATCCAACCCGACCATGGAGCATGGTGCCGCCGTCTTCAAGGACCGAGCCTTCGTGCTGACGGTGTCGGCCGACGAGGATCTCGTCGCGGCGGCCAGCGCCGTGGCCGGACGGATCGGCGAAGTGGCGGGATGCGCGAACGACCACGCCGCCCGCCTCGGGCAGGCCGTGGGTCTCGTGCTCAATGGTCTGGCGGCAGCGGCACGGGCCACGGGACGGCCCCGCCAGTTCGAGGCCAGCTTCACGTGCGACGGCCGCCTGGTGCGGGTCGACGTGAGCGTGAGCACCGCCGACACGCCGCCGTCGTTCTCCCTCGAGGCGGTGCTCGCCGACAGCGGGCACGCCGACTCGGTTGCGAAGCTGGTCGACCGGGTGGAGTTCGACAAGGACGAGGCCCGGCACCACTGCAGGCTCACGCGGCAGATTCCGCAGGCCCGCTGACTGGCGCCGGACGCGCGCTTGCGGGTTCGACCACCATGCGCCTCTACAACACCCTCAGCCGCCAGGAAGAAGAATTCGCGCCGCTCGATGGCCGAACCGTGCGCATGTACACGTGCGGCCTCACGGTCTACGCGCGGGGCCACGTGGGCAACTTCCGGACCTTCGTCGCCCTCGACGTCCTGCGGCGCGTCCTCAAGTACCACGCCGGCTACCAGGTTCGCCAGGTGATGAACTTCACCGACGTGGACGACCGGACCATTGCCGAATCGCAGAAGGCGGGCGTCCCGCTGCGCGAGTACACCGACCGCTTCATCGCGGCGTTCAAGGAGGATGCCGCGGCGCTCGGCCTCGAACCGGTGGAGGAGAACCCTCGGGCGACTGACGAGGACAACCTTCGCGCCATGACCGAGCTCATCGGGGCGCTGGAGCGCAACGGCCACACCTACGCGAGCGAGGGGTCGACCTACTTCAAGATCGCGACGCTGCCCGGCTACGGCAAGCTGGCCCGACTCGACCACGCCGGCATGAAGTCGGGCGCACGCGTCGATTCCGACAAGTACGAGAAGGAGGACGCCCGCGACTTCGTGCTCTGGAAGGCCACGCGGCCAGGCGAGCCGACCTGGGACTTCGGCGTCGGCCCCGGTCGGCCCGGGTGGCACATCGAGTGCTCGGCCATGGCGCGCCGCCTGCTCGGAGACACGATCGACATCCACGCCGGCGGCGTGGACCTGATCTTCCCGCATCACGAGAACGAGATTGCCCAGAGCGAAGGCGCCACTGGCAAGACGTTCTCGCGCTTCTGGGTCCACGTCGAGCACCTGATGATGGACGACGGCGAGAAGATGTCGAAGTCGATCGGCAACGTGTTCACCGTGCACGACGTGCTGCAGCAGGGCTTCCGGGCGTCGGCCCTGCGGTTCCTGCTCCTCTCGGTCCACTATCGCAAGCAGCTCCGGTACTCCGTGGTCGGGCTCGAGCAGGCCGAGGAAGCCCTCAAACGGCTGTCAGACTTCCTGTCTCGCCTCGACCTGGTGCGCGGCGTTGCCGCGCATCCCGCCGTGCAGGCGCGCGTGGCCGACGCGCGGGCCGAGTTTGGGCGCATGCTCGACGCCGACGTGAACGTGCCTGGCGCGGTCGGCGTCATGTTCGACCTGGTGCGGGCCCTCAACTCCGCCATCGACGCCGGCGAGGTGGGGCAGCCCGACGTGCCCTCGATCCGGGAGGCGTTCGACAGCTTCGACCGCATTCTCGGGGTGATGGCACTTCGCCGGGCCGAGGACGAGCGGCCGCCCGTGCCGGTGAAGGAGATCGAGCACCTCATTTCGGAGCGCCAGGCTGCCCGTCGCCGCCGCGACTTCGCGGCCGCCGACCGGATCCGCCTCGACCTCGACGCGCGGGGCATCGTCCTCGAGGATACGGCCGGCGGCACGAGGTGGAAGCGAAAGTAGCCCTTCACTCGAGCGGCCGTCGGCTCGCAACCGTCGGCAGTCGGCACGAGTTCGCACCTGCCCGAACGCTCACGGCCGAGAGCTGCCGGCCATGGCCACACCGGTGACGTCCGGTCTAAGATGTGGTGTTGGTGTGTCCATGCAGCTGCCGAACATCAAGACGCCGCTTCCGGGTCCAAAGGCCAAAGCCATCATCGACCGCGACGCCACCTACGTGTCGCCCTCCTACACGCGTGCCTATCCCCTCGTGATGGCGCGGGGGGACGGGGCGGCGGTGGAGGACGTGGACGGCAACCT
>JAFNAJ010000189.1 GCA_017860085.1 Acidobacteriota bacterium
CCAAAACCAAGCCGGTCGGTCTGGTAGGCCACCACCGCGAGATCGAAGCTGTGCTCGAGCTGCGGCAGCACGCTCGTGCGGAGGAGTTCGACGCGGTCGCGGGCGGCCTTGGCGCGAAGCAGCGCCTCCTGCACCATCTGCGCGACCCGTCGTTCGAGCGCGTGTCGCCTGGCACGCGCGGCATCGGCCATGCGCTGGGCCTCGAGGGTCTCGGCGTCGATCCGTTTGCGTGCCCAGGGCGCGCGGGGCCACGTCATGCTCACCGTCGCGGTCCACGCGTCGGTCATCTCCGGCATGAACATGTAACCGCCCCTGACCACCCAGTCGGGCTTGGTCTCGCTTTCGGCCACGACCCGCGCGGCTTCACTGGCCGCCAGCTCGAGGTCGGCCCCCCGAAGCTCGGGCTGTCCCTCACGGGCCACCCGCTGCAGGTCGGCCGCGTCGGGGAGCGATGCCGGCGCATCGGGTGGGTTGATGGGGCCCACCGGGGCGTCCGGTGCTCGATTGAGCAGCGTGTTCAGCCTGATCTCGGCCATCCCGGCGTCTTCGGTGGCCATCACGATCTGCTCTTCGACGCGCGCGATCTCCACCAGGGCTTTCACGATGTCCTGCTGCGTAGTCCGCCCTGTCGCGTACTTGGCTTCTGTGACACTGACCAGCTGCTGCAGAAGCTCGATCGTGGCATCGAAGATCTCGAGCGACTGGCGCGCGAGGTACAGGTCGGCATAGGCCCGTCGCACTTCGCCGGCGAGGGCCGACGTCCTCACCGACACCTGGTTCGCGGTCATGGCGGCCTGCTTTTCCGCGAGCGCCGCCCTCGAATCGCGCTTGCCGCGTCCGGGGAACTCCTGCGAGAGCGTCAGCATGATCTGCGCATTTGCTGGGCTCGCCGTGTTGAACGGCCACTGGAACACCTGCCCCTCGAACATGGGAGGCATCAGCGTCCGCTCGCGCAGTGGGCCTGCTGCGGCGACCTCGGCCTCGGCTCGCAGCGCTGCGAGGTCAGGATGCCCGGCCAGGGCCTCGTCGATGGCCTGGCGCAGCGTGAGCGACGGCCCGTCGTAGGTGCGGGGCGGTCGAGGGCCTCCGGTCGGCGCAGCCGGCTGCGCCAGGGCCAGAGCGTGGCTGCTGACCACGGCGACACACGCGAGGAAACACGAAGCTGAACGCATGGCGTCTTCCCTGACAGGTGCACGGGCGAGCCCGAGCGTGAGGGCTGGCCGAATGGCGCACCAACAGCGGCGGTCGCGGTGCGGAGCCAGGTCGGACGCGTCAGCGACCGACACCACGACTCCCACGCGAGCACCAGTTCCCGGACGCCGCGCACACCGGCGCGGTCCGGCGCTCAGGCGAGGAGCGTCAGATCAAGAAGACGGAATGCAGCAGGTGGGGCGGATCGTGCGGACGCTTGAGCGAGGCAAGGGCGAACGCCTCGCGCGCGGCGCTCGAGACGAGCCCGAAGCCACCCTCGGGCTGTGCGGCTGGCAGCTCGGGAGCCACCTTGGCCAAGGTCACCGACACCGCCACGGGAGTGGGAGCCGCTGCGTCGGGCAGCTGGCCGGGCGCGCAACACGACACGGCGCTCAGCCGCGCCGCGCAGTCGTCGGGCGAGTCGCAGCAGGGCATCGGGGGATGAGCCGAGGGCGGGACGAACGCCGCGACGACGCCTGCCCCGGCTGACAGCAGGGTCACGGCCACCACGAGGCCGGCCACGATGCGGCGGACGCGCTTCGACATGGTGAAGCACCCATTCTGCCTGCCCGACGCGTTGCTTGTCAAAGCGCGGGCAAGAGGGCTCTGCTTCGGGCAATCGGCCTGACGGGGCCGAAGCCCAATCGGCGGTTGCCGCGCGCTCCTCTTGCCCTCCAGGCTTGCCGCGCCGCCTCCCCTTGAGGCCGACTACTCCGACGGTGCGGCGGCCGCCGCCTGCACGAGCGCCAGATCGATCATGATCTTGACCTCGTCGCCCACGACGACGCCGCCCGTGTCGAGGGTACGGTTCCACTTCACGCCGAAGTCCTGGCGATTGATGGTCGTGGTCGCCTGCGCCCCGATTCGCAATCCCCCGCGCGGGTCCTTGACGATGTCGGTCGCCTCGACGTCGAGCGTCACTTCCTTGGTCACGCCGCGCATGGTCAGGTCGCCGACGAGCTTGAACTTCTTCGGGCCCGCCAGCTCGGCCCGCTTCGACTTGAAGGTGATCGACGGGTGGGTGGCCGCGTCGAAGAAGTCCGGGCTTCGCAGGTGATCGTCGCGCTTCTGCTCGCGCGTGTTGACCGACGCCACGTCGATCGTCGCGTCTGCCTTGACGGTGGCAAAGCTCTTGCCATCCCAGTCGATCTTCCCCGACATCTTCCCGAAGTCGCCGCGGACGTTGGTCACCATCAGGTGGCGCACCTGGAAGGTCGCTTGCGAGTGGGCCGCGTCGATTTGCCACGTGGTCCCCTGGGCGGCGGCCGGCAGGCTCGCAGCCAGCACCGCCGAGGCAGTCATCACTCCGATTCGCGTCATCATCGTCCTCCTCACGAACTCAGCCGGCGCCGCTTCTGGACGCCGGCTCGTGTCATCCCTCAGTCCTCAGTGCGCTGGCCGCGCGCCGAGGCTCACTTTGTGTGTTATAACACATGTATCGCCGGTCGCGCAAGTCTGCGACCCGACGTGCCGGACCGGGGGGCTCCCACGACCCGGAGGGGGTCCGGGGCCGAGGCTTGGGGTCGGGTGGCCTGCCCGGGTCGCGGGACCGGCAGGGAATGGACATAATGGAGGAGTTCACTCGCCTCAGGACACGAACATCGTGAGCGATCTGAAGCACCAACTGGAGGCGTTGCGTCTGGCCGAGCAGGAGGCGCGCCCGTCGCGCCGCCGCTGGCTCCTGGCCGGCGCGGCCCTGGTCATCCTGGCCGCCCTCCTCCTGGCCTGGCGCACGGTCGCCTCCGGGCCGGTCGAGGTCGAGACCGTTCGCGCCTCCATCCAGGAGGCGCGCCCGTCAGGGGGCAGCCCGATGCTCACCGCCTCCGGCTACGTCGTGGCGCGACGCAAGGCCGTCGTGTCGGCCAAGATCCAGGGCCGACTGGCCGTCCTCCGGGCCGAGGAGGGCACACGCGTTCGCGAGGGCGACGTCATCGCCAGGCTCGAGAGCACCGACTACGAAGCGCAGGTCGCGCGGTCGAGAGCCCGGGTGACGGCGGTGCAGTCGCAGGTGGCCTCAGCTGAGTCGCGCATCGCCCGCGCGGACGCCGACCTGGCCGAGGCCAGGCGCCAGCAGCGCCTCGCGGAGAGACTCCTCGCAGAAGGCGTCGGCACCATGGACGCCCGTGACGCCGCCAACAGCCGCGTGGCCATCGCCGAGGCCGCGCTGGCGCAAGCCACGGCCGACCGGTCCCAGGTGAACGCCGATCTGGCCCAGGCCCAGGCCGACGTGAGCTATGCCGAGGCGCTGCTCGCCAACACCGTCATCAAGGCCCCGTTCGCGGGCGTCGTCGTCAAGAAGATGGCCGAGGTCGGCGAGAGCGTCGCACCCATTCCACCCGGCGTCAATATCTCCACCTCGTCCGGCGCCATCGTCGCGCTGGCCGATCTCGACACGCTCGAGGTGGAGGTGGACGTCAGCGAGTCGAGTGTCTCGAAGCTTGGCGACCAGCAGCCGGCCGAGGTCGTCGTCGAGGCCTTCCCCGATCGCACCTATCACGCCGTGCTACGCCAGGTCATTCCCACGGCCGACCGTACGAAGGCGACGGTCATGGTCAAGGTCACCCTGCTCGACAAGGACCAGCTCCTGAAGCCGGAGATGAGTGCCAAGGTCACGTTCCTCGAGCGCGCGGCGCCGGCTGGCAGCGGCCCGGCCAAACCCATCGTGATGGTCCCGCAGGAAGCCGTGGTGACGCGCGACGGCGGCACGTTCGTCTACGAGGTGACAGCCGAGGGCACGGTGCGCGTCAGGCAGGTGTCCGCCGCGAGCACGGTCCAGGGCCGTGTCGTAATCAAGGACGGGCTGTCGGGTTCCGAGACCCTCGTGACGCGGCCACCCGAGACCCTCAAGGATGGCGACCCCGTCCGCGTGCCGCCGGGCGGCACCCGTTAGCCGACACACCCCGCGGAGACGCCGCCGTGAGTACCGAGCAGCCCCAGCCGTCCGCAGCCGCCCCCACGATCGCCGTTGACGTGCGCAACGTCCGCAAGGTCTACTCCAGGGACAGCCAGCGTATCGTCGTGCTCGACGGCATCGACCTGCAGGTACCCGAAGGCGAGTTCCTCGCGCTCATGGGTCCGTCGGGGTCGGGCAAGACGACGCTGCTCAACCTCATCGCGGGCATCGACCAGCCGACGTCCGGCCACGTGATCGTCGCCGGAACCGATGTCGGAAGCCTCTCGGAAGGCGCGCTCGCACGGTGGCGAAGCCGCAACGTGGGCTTCATCTTTCAGTTCTACAACCTCATCCCGGTTCTCACCGCACTCGAGAACGTGGAGTTGCCGCTGCTCCTGACGAGCCTCTCGCGGCGCCAGCGGCGCGAGCGCGCCAGGCTGGCGCTGACGATCGTCGGCCTGGCCGACCGGGCCAAGCACTACCCTCGTCAGCTGTCCGGCGGCCAGGAGCAGCGCGTGGCCATCGCCCGCGCGATCGTCACCGACCCAGCCGTACTGGTGGCCGACGAGCCCACAGGCGATCTCGACGCCAAGAGCGCCGAGGAGATCCTCTCGCTGATGACGACCCTGAACCAGGAGTTCGGGAAGACCATCGTGATGGTGACCCACGACCCGCGGGCCTCGCATCACGCGCACACCCAGAGGCACCTCGACAAGGGCGTGCTCGCCAGCTGACCGCGACGGGCACGTGATGAAGTACCTCCCGTACATCCTCAAGCACCTGCGGAAGAACTGGATCCGCACGTCCACGACGGTGCTCGGCATGGCGGTGTGCATCTTCCTCTTCTGCACGCTGCAGACGCTGCTGGCGGCCATCGACTTCAGCCTCCAGAGCGCGAGTGCGCAACGGCTGTGGACGCGGCATGCCGTCAGCCTGGTCTTTCCGCTGCCCCTGTCGTACAAGTCGCGGATTGCCTCGGTCCCGGGCGTGCGGAACGTGGCGAACGCCACCTGGTTCCAGGGCCAGTACATCGATCGTCGCAACTTCTTTGCCAACTTCGCGGTGGACGCCGAGGAGTATCTTCAGATCTACCCCGAGCTGCTGGTGCCCCCGGACGACCGGGCCGCGTTTCTTGCCGACCGTCGCGGGGCGCTCGTCGGTCGTGCGCTGGCCGACAAGTTCGGGTGGAAGGTGGGCGACGCGGTCCAGCTCACGAGCGACATCCCGCCCTACCAGATCGGGCGTCCCTTCGACTTCGTGATCCGCGGCATCTACGACGCCGACCGGGTGAAGAACCCGGGCGCCGACGTCAGCAGCTTCTTCTTCCACTACGAGTACCTCTACGAGGCGACCAACCGGCGGACCCAGGCGGGCAATTACGTCATCGAGATCGACGATCCCAACCGAGCCGCGGATGTGGGCCAGGCCGTCGATGCGTTGTTCGCCAACAGCGACGCCGAGACGAAGACCGAGACAGAGGGCGCCTTCGTCGCGGGCTTCATCTCGCTCGCCGGAAACCTCTCGTTGCTGCTCAACGCCATCGGGCTCGCCGTCACCTTCACGATCCTGCTCGTCACCGCCAACACGATGAGCATGGCGGTGCGCGAGCGCCGCAAGGAAGT
>JAFNAJ010000007.1 GCA_017860085.1 Acidobacteriota bacterium
GCGGTCGACCGCGGCATGGTCATCGGCCCCATCCGCCTCGTGTCGAAGCGCGGAGGGCGATCGGGCACCTGGACGTCGGGCGGGGACCGCGGCTGAGGTCGCCCTACTCGAATACCTTCGCGGTCGGGAGGGGCCACCACCGCAGCTGGACTTTGCCGATGATGTACTTCTTCGGCACCATGCCCCAGTGGCGGCTGTCTGAACTGTTGTTCCGATGGTCACCCATCACGAAGTAGTACCCCTCGGGGATGACCTGCGGGCCCCAGTCGTCGTGGCTGCGGTATTCCGCGGGAATGTGCTCGTCCGACAGGGGCACGTCGTTGACCGACACGTGTCCGTCGACGATGCGGACCGTGTCGCCCTCTTCGGCGATCACGCGTTTGACGAACGACTTGTCGGGGTTGATGGGGTAGTACAGCATCACGATGTCGCCGCGCCGCGGGTCGGCGATGCGGTAGACCAGCTTGTTGACGATGAGCCGGTCCTGGTCCTCGAGCGTCGGGGCCATGCTCTGGCCCTCGACACGCGCCACCTGGAAGCCGAACGTCACGATGAGCGTCGCGTACACGGCTGCCGACGCGAGCGTCCGCACCCAGGCCAGAAACTCCTCGCCCAGTCTGGCCAGCGTCTGCCCAATCTGCGTCGACGCGGATGCCGACGTCCGTCCGGCCACCTGCGTGGCGGCCGCGGGCGGGTCGGAGGGCCCGACCAGCGCAGCGGTCGGCTGGGTCCCGCCGAAGCCGGGGGCTTCGCCCTCGGCAGCTAAAGCCGCAGGTAGTCCCGCAACCGGCGCGTCTGGGCTCGGCTGACCGGGATTTCCGTCGACTTGGCGTCCTTCATCCTGAGGATGTAATTCCGGCTGAACCAGGGCACTATCTCCTTTATTTTGTTGATGTTGACCAAATGAGACCGGTGCACTCTCCAGAACACGGCCGGGTTGAGCTGCGCCTGCAGCTCATCCAGGGTCCGACAGCTCGACGTGCCCGCCAGCCCATTGGCGACAACACGTATTGTATCGTCCTCGAGCGACGCGTACACAATTTCATCGGTATGCACCAGCAGCAGCCGCTCGCCGACCTTGACGGCGAGCTGCTCGGGGCGCTGGCGACGCTCGGAGACGAGTTGGACGAGACGCTCGAGATCTTCGCCCTTGAGACCCCGTGGCAAGCCCTCCTCGCCAGCACCCAGCCGGCGTCTCAGCCGCTGGAGCGCCTGCTGGAGTCGGCCACTGTCGACCGGCTTGAGCAGATAGTCGACGGCGTTGACCTCGAAGGCCTCGATGGCGTGCCGATCGTAGGCCGTGACGAAGACCACTTCCACGGGAAGCCCGCGGCGCGCGACGTGGCGGGCCACCTCGAAGCCCGTCATCCCGGGCATCTGGATGTCGAGGAAGACGACGTCGGGCTCGAGGTCCTCGAGGGCTCCGATCGCTTCGACGCCGTTGACGGCCTGGCCCACGACGTCCACCTCGTGCTGGCCCAGCAGGAAGCACAGCTCCTCCCTGGCCAACTGTTCGTCGTCGACCACCAGCGCCCTGGGCTTCATCACGCGGTGATCCTCTCGGTGATCACAGCCTCGGGAATCTCGATGCGGGCCCGCGTCCCCTGGCCGGGCACGCTCTCGAGCTGGAGCCGGTAGTTGGCTCCGTAGATCACGCGGAGCCGCTCGTTGACGTTGCGCAGGCCGATGCCCGAGGCCTCGTCGGGGGTCCCGCCCGAGGTCGGGGACATGCCCAGGCCATTATCGATCACCTCGATCACCGTGTGTCCTGGCGACCGATGACTCCGGAGGACGAGCTCGCCGGGCCCCACCTTCGGCGCCAGCCCGTGCCTCAGCGAGTTCTCGACCAGGGGCTGCAGGATCATGCTCGGGACCACGACGTCCAGGCTGTCGGGCTCGATCTGCTTGACCACCTTGAGCCGGGTGCCGAAGCGCACGCACTCGATGTCGAGGTACTCGTCGATCGCCGCGAGCTCCTCTCGCAAGGTGACGAAGTGGTCCTGACTCCTGAGGAGGCGTCGGAGGAGGCCCGAGAGCTTGACGATCACGGTCCGAGCCGTCTCGGGCTGCGAGCGGATCAGCGAGGAGATCGACGTCAGCGTGTTGAACAGGAAGTGCGGGTTGATCTGGTTGGCGAGGGCCTCGACGCGCGCGGCCAGCAGCAGCTTCTCCTGCTCCTGCAGCTTGTGCTCGATGCGCGCGCTGTTCCAGATCTTTATCGGGATGGCCACCGAGAGGACCGTGGCAAGTACCACGACCAGCGTCAGCCCCGGCGTGTCGGTGCCGAGGTAGAACAGCCGATGCGCGCCAAACCGGTGGCCCAGGAACTGGCGGATCAACTCGAGGGCGATCGGCGCGGCGATGAGGACCACCTGCCAGTCGACCTGGAAACGCCGCAGGATGCGCCAGGCATAGCGGTGAAGACCCGTGAACACGAACGGGGAGAAGTGCCAGATGGCTTCCTTGGGACACACCTCGCGCAGGCCGCCGCCCGCGAATCCGCAGCCCACCGCGAACGGCAACGCGAGGACCTCGCCCGCGGACGTCGCGGGCACGCCGACCATGACGCCGACCAGTGCCCCCGCGTAGGGTCCGGCAATGAGACCGGCGATGAAGGGGCCGACCAACGAGAAATCAGCGGCGTTGTACCGCAGCAAAAGCCGCGCGCCGACGCCCACGGCGAGCGGCACGCCGAACATGAGGGCAAACGTCAGCCGCTCGGGCCAGTCGCGCTTCTCGGTCAGGAGGATGCGGCGAAACCGGCTGAAGCGCACCAGCATCGTGGCCAGCGTCGCGACGACGGCCAACTGCACCACGAGGGTGATGAGCAGGAACTGCTCGGCGGAGAGCGATCGACCTTCCTGGACCACGGGAGACGCCGGGCGCGCCGGCGCCGGTCAACGGCGGGGTTCGCCTCCACCAACCGACACGTTGCCAGCGACTTGTCGCCGACTATACCGGCGGCGGTAGGCGCTGTCAAAGCTCGACCGCCGCCGACCTGATGTATCCTGTACGGACCTCGGCGGAGGAACGACACCCATCATGATTCGGCCCCTGGTCACCGGCTTCGCGACGACGCTCAAGCACCTCTTCCGGAAGGAAGTCACCATCAACTACCCCGACGAGAAGGTGCCGGTGTTCCCGAAGTTCCGCGGGAAGCAGGTGCTGATGCGCGACGAGGATGGCCTCGAGAAGTGCGTCGCCTGCGGCCTGTGCTCGGTGGCCTGCCCGGCCGATGCCATTTATCTCGAGCCCGCCGAGAACGACGGGTCCGTGCTGGCGGGACCGCGCTACGCCAAGGTCTACCAGATTCACAAGACGCGGTGCATCTTCTGCGGCTATTGCGAGGAGGCGTGCCCCGTGTCGGCCATCTTCATGGGCAAGGACTACGAGCTCGCGGTCTACAGCAAGGCCGACTTCGTGTGGGACAAGCAGGACCTGCTCGTCCCGCTCAGCAGCCCAGCCGCCGCTGGCCGGTAACGCGCCCACGCTCCACGGAATGCGACGTCCTTTTCTCGAGGCGCTCGATGCGCGCGTCCTTGTCTGCGATGGCGCGATGGGGACGATGCTGTACTCGAAGGGCGTGTTTCTCAATCGCTGCTTCGACGAGCTCAACCTGACGCAACCCGACCTGGTGGCCGAGGTACACCAGGCGTACATCAGGGCGGGTGCCGACGTGCTCGAGACCAACACGTTTGGCGCCAATCGCACCAAGTTGGCCTCGTTCGGCCTGGCCGACAAGCTCCACGCGATCAACGTCCAGGGTGCGCGCATCGCGCGACACGCCGCGAGAGACGACGCCTATGTGGCGGGCGCCGTCGGTCCGCTCGGCATCCGGGTCGAGCCGTGGGGCAAGGTCGGGCTCGACGAAGCGGAGGTGTGGTTCCGCGAGCAGGCGCAGGCCCTGCTCGATGGGGGCGTCGACCTGTTCATCCTGGAGACGTTCCGCGACCTCAACGAACTCGGCGCGGCCATCCGGGCCGTGCGCAGCCTGTGCAGCCTTCCCGTGGTCGCGCAGATGACCACCGAGGAGGACGGCAACAGCCTCGATGGCATACCGCCCGAGACCTTCGCCCCTCGACTCGAAGAGCTCGGGGCCGAACTCATCGGCATCAACTGCAGCGTGGGGCCCGCGGCCATGCTCGAGACGCTCGAGCGCATCGCGGCAGTGACCAAGGCACGTCTGGCGGCCCAGCCGAACGCCGGGCGACCCCGTGACATCGAGGGCCGCAACATCTACCTTTGCTCGCCGGAGTACATGGCCTCGTATGCCCGCCGGTTCATTGCCACAGGCGTGAAGCTGGTGGGGGGCTGCTGCGGGACGACCCCCGAGCACATCGCCCAGATGCGGACCGCGGTGCGCTCGATGACCCCGGCGGGCGCGACCAGTCGGGGCGTGCGCGCGCACGCCCCGGGGGGCGAGTCGCCGCCCGCGTTGACATCGGTGCCTCGCGAGCACAAGTCGAGGCTCGGCAACGCGCTGGCGAGGGGCCAGTTCGTGGTGTCGGTGAGCGTCACACCCCCGCCGGGGTACCGACCGGACGAGCTGCTGCAGCAGTGTCGCCAGCTCCGGATCCTGGGCGTCGACGTGGTCGAGGTGTCCGAGGGTTCGAAGACGAGCGCCAGGATGAGCCCGCTGTCGTTGGCGGTCCTGATCGAGCAGCAGGCGGGGATCGAGACCCTGCTGAACTACACCTGCCGCGACCACAGCCTGCTCGGGATGCAGTCCGACCTGCTGGGCGCGCACGCCATCGGCATCCGCAACCTGCTCGTCACCACCGGCCAGGCGCCACGCGTCGGAGACTACCAGGACGCCACCGTCGTCTACGACGTCGATTCGATCGGGCTCACCAACGTCTTGTCGCGGCTCAATCACGGTCTCGACATCGGCGGGAAGCCCATCGGCGTGCCCACGAGCTTCCTCATCGGCGTCGCCGCCAATCCCTGCGCCCTGAACCTCGATGACGAGGTGCGCCGGTTCCGCTACAAGGTGGAGGCGGGCGCCGAGTTCGCCCTGGCGCATTCGGTGTTCGATCCGGCCGACCTCGAGGCGTTCCTGGCGCGTGTGGCCGACGTGCGCATCCCGGTGCTGGCCGGGGTCCAGCCGCTCGTGAGCCTGCGCCAGGCCGACTTCCTGGCGAACGAGGTGCCGGGTGTGCGCGTGCCTGAGCGCTTCGTCGAGCGGATGCGCAGCGCCGAGGAGGCAGGACGCGCTCGCGAAGAGGGCATTGCCATTGCCGTCGAGCTCGTGCGCGGGTTGCGTCCGCTCGTCCAGGGGATCCAGTTCTGGGCGCCGGAAGGCGACCTCGGGGCGGTCGGAGCCCTGATCGACGCAGTGCACGCCGCCAAGTAGGCCGACTTGCCCGGCCCGGGGCTGAAAAGGTATAGTCGCAACGGACTTTATTCTCGCGACTGGGGATTCATGGCCTTGTTCGATCGCAAGACCGCCGGCGACGGTGACCGTGTCATTGGAACGTCAGATGCCGCCGCCAGCACACTGTCGGTGGCCGTCGTCGAGAACGCGTTCGTCGAGCGAGTCTACGAGAAGCTGGCGTCGGTCTACGACCTGACGTTTGGCCCGACCCTGCACGCGGGCCGCGTGCAGGCGATCCAGCGCATGGCCGTGGCGCCGGGGTCTTCGATCCTGGAAGTGGGCGTCGGCACGGGCATCAACATCCCGCTGTACCCGCGCACCTGCTCCGTGGTTGGCGTCGACTTCTCGGCGTCGATGCTCGAGAAGGCCCGGGAGAAGATCGCCCGGAAGAGCATTCCCAACGTGCGGTTGCTCCAGATGGACGCGGCCGCCATGACATTCCCCGACGACACGTTCGACATCGTCTACGCGCCCTACCTCATCAGTGTGGTTCCTGACCCGGTGCGCGTGGCGCGCGAGATGCGCCGCGTCTGCAAGCCGGGCGGCCGCATCGTCTTCCTGAATCACTTCCGCAGCGACAACGCCATCATGTCGCGCGCCGAGCAGATGATCTCGCCACTCACGGTCCACATCGGCTTCAAGGCCGACCTCGATCTGCCGGGCTTCCTGCAGCAGGCGCAGCTCACGCCGGTCTCCATCGAGAAGGTCAACATTCCCCGCATCTGGTCGCTCGTGACCTGCGTCAAGCACTGACGCCAGGCCGGCTCACAAGTACGTCGCGATCCGTTCGGCCGCTGTGTGTGCGCCGTCGAGCCTGGGGTGTTCGGCGGGCGCCGGAGCCGCCAGCGCTGCCTCGAGTCCGGCCGACCAGGTTCCACCGAGCAGGTCGTCTCGGCTGATGAAGGCCTGGCGCAGATAGCGCGGCATCTCCCGCACGAGCACGTCGTACTCCGCGAAACGGCCCCGCTCGGTGTACAGGATGGCCGCGCCGTTGGCGATGCACTCGGCGATGATGCCGTATCCGGGCTTGGTGACCACCACGTCCGCAGCCGCGACCAGGTCCTCGTAGCGCCATCCCGACGCGTAGAGGGCGTGCTCATTGACGGCCACGACCCCTGTCTCCGTCCGGCGAGCGAGCGGCCCCTCGGTGGCGCCGGTCGGGACCACATGGCCCGGGACGTCGGTCGTCACCAGGGTCACGCGAGAGGCGCGCGCGACGCGGCCGAGCGGCAGTCCCTCGAGACCGAAGCCTCCAAACGACACCAGGGCGACGGGGTCGTCGGTTCCGACACCGAGCGCGCGACGGGTGTCGTCGCGTCCACGGCCGGAGCGGCGTGCAACGAACGGAAGGTCGGTGATGCGCTCGAATCCGTCGAAGCCGCCGAACATCGGCAGCCGCCAGGCTTCGCGAGCGGAGCGATGGACCTGCCGAATGAGGTCAGGCACCCAGCGGGCGTCGCCCCAGTCGCCGGCGTACTCGTCGTAGATCCAGTCCCACGTGAAGTTGGCCAGGGCGACCGCAGGCACGCCGGCAAGCGCCGCTGCCGCGAACGCGAGGGGCGGGATGTCGGCGACGACCAGTGCGGGCCGACACGAGAGCAGCAGGCGGGCTTCGCGATGCGCGCGAGGGCCAAGACTGGCGTAGAACGCCTCGGCCGCCTCACCCGTGGCCTCGATGTCAGGGTGCAGGCTGTCACGCTGCACGACGCCGACGTCGCACTCGCAAGGCGATACACGAACCGTCCTGCGGACCGTGAGATCGAAGAGCCACCGCGAGGCCGAGGTGCGGACCTCGACGTTGACATCGGGACGTCGCTCGAGGAGCGCGTTGATCACCTCGACGACGCGGGACGCGTGGCCGAAGCCGTGTCCGGAGATGTAGAAGACGACCGTCGGCGGAGTCATGGCTGTGACGGTGGCAGCCTCGACCTCGAGAGAGGACCGGGGACTCAGCGCTCAGCGCTCGCCGTGACGTGCTCGGCAGCTGCCGCGGGCGTTGCCGCGCCGGCGTCGGCTGGCGCCTCCCGCACGGCGGGCGATGGCGGGAGCGCCGCCTCCAGAACCCCGTCGAGCGTGGCCACCGGCACGAACGTCATCCCCGCCTTGACCTCGTCGGGCAACTCCGTGAGATCGACGCTGTTCTGCTCGGGCAGCACGAAGGTGTGGATGCCGTGCCGCCGGGCGGCCAGCACCTTCTCGCGGATCCCCCCGACCGGAAGCACGAGGCCCGACAACGTGATCTCGCCGGTCATCGCCAGATCCTTGTGCACGGACTGGACACGCAGGGCCGACAGGATGGCCGTCGCAATGGTCACGCCGGCCGAGGGGCCGTCCTTGGGGATGGCGCCCGCCGGCACGTGCACGTGGAGGTCGTGGGCATCGAGGAAGTCGGGGGGGATGCCCAACTTGCGCGCGTGGGCCCTGATGTGGCTCACCGCGGCCCGAGCCGACTCCTGCATCACCGAGCCCAACTGTCCCGTCAGGATGATGTTTCCCTTGCCTCCGGGCAGCAGGCTGGCTTCGATGAAGAGGACGTCGCCTCCCGTCTCGGTCCACGCGACGCCGGTGGCCACGCCTGGCCGTGACGTGCGGAACGTCACCTCCTCCTTGAACTTGGGCGGGCCAAGGAACTCGGGCACGCGATCGCCGGTGACCACGTGCCGCTCGACAACGGCAGGGGCCGGCGACATCGCCACCTTCGCGGCGACCTTTCTGGCCACGGTCCCGATGCGCCGCTCGAGGTTGCGGACACCAGCCTCGCGGGTGTACTCGGCGATGATCCGCCGAATGGCGTCGTCGTCGACGTCCATCATGTCGCCGGTCAAGCCGTGTTCCGACAACTGGCGCGGCAGCAGGTACCGCCGCGCGATGTGGAGCTTCTCCTCTTCGGTGTAGCCGGCCAGCGAGATGACCTCCATGCGATCGAGCAGGGCAGGATGGACGGGGCCGAGCTGGTTGGCGGTCGTGATGAACAGCACGCGCGACAGGTCGAGCGTGATCTCGAGGTAGTGATCCCGAAACGTGCTGTTCTGCGCGGGGTCGAGCACCTCGAGCAGCGCCGCCGCCGGATCGCCCGAGAAGCCGCCGGCCATCACCTTGTCGATCTCGTCGAGCATGAACACCGGGTTCATCGATCCGGCCTGCCGCATCGCCTGCACGATGCGCCCGGGCAGCGCGCCGATGTAGGTGCGGCGATGGCCACGGATCTCGGCCTCGTCCCGTACGCCCCCGAGCGAGATCCGCACGAACTTGCGGTTCATCGCGCGCGCGATCGACTGGCCGAGCGACGTCTTGCCGACGCCAGGCGGACCCACGAAGCACAGGATGGGCCCCTTCATGTCGCCCTTCAGCTTCCGGACGGCCAGGTGCTCGACGATCCGCTCCTTGACCTTGTCGAGGTCGTAGTGATCCTCGTCAAGGACGCGGCGGGCCTCGAGCGGGTCGAGGCGATCTTCGGTCGTCGTGCTCCACGGCAGCTCGAGTACCCAGTCCACGTAGGTGCGGATCATCTGGTACTCGGGCGAGGCTTGCGGCATGCGGTCGAGGCGCTCGACCTCGCGGAGCACGGCCTTGGCGACGTCCTCGGGCAGCTGGGCCTTCTCGACCCGTTCGCGCAGCTCTTCGCCTTCGCGCCCTTCCGATTCGCCAAGCTCCTCCTGGATGGCCTTCAGCTGCTGCCGGAGGTAGTACTGCCGCTGCGCGTCGGTCATCTCCTGCTGCGCCTCGGCCTCGATCTTGCCCTTGAGCTCCAGCAGGGAAATCTCCCGCGACAACGCCGCCGACACGGCACTGAGCTTGGCGATGAGCGTGTCGTGCTCGAGGACGCTCTGCTTCTCCTCGGGCTTCATGTCGAGCAGCGTCGCGAGCACGTAGGACAGGCGCAGCGGGTCTTCGATGCCGATCAGCAGGCCTCGCAATTCGGGCGACAGCCCAGACGCCAGCGACATGGCGCGATCGATCAGCTCGTGCACCCGACGGCTGTGGGCCTCGACCTCGATCGACCGGTCCTTCGATTCAGGGTGGGAACGTATGTGGGCCCGCAGCGACGTGCCGTCGCGCTCGTAGGAGTCGACGCGGACCCGCGCGATGCCTTCCACCAGCACCTGGAGCCCGGCGGCCCCCTTGGCCATCTGCCTGACAATCCCGACCGTGCCGATGTGACGGAGTTCGGTGTCCTTCGGGTCGTCCGAGTCACCGTCCTGCATGACGAGCAGGAGCATCCGGTCGCTCGAGAGGGCCCGGTGGACGCTCTCAACAGAGACCGGGCGGTTGACGGCGAGCGGCTGCACCGTCATCGGGAAGACGACCGTGCCACGCAGCGGCAAGACCGGCAGTACGGAGGGCAGGGACGGCGTGTGGGTGACGGGCTCGGCCATGGCGAGCAGTCTCGTGCTGCCAGTGTATCGCAAGTGCCGAAACGCCCCGGCCCTTGTGCGGCGCGGCGTGGCAGACCACAATCGTGCAGGAGCAGGTGCCCGATGGCGATCCCCGAGCGCAACTTCTTCAGCGAGACCCAGGAGACGCGGCCGACCCCCTTGACGTGCCCGCGCTGCAGGCACCGCGGCGACTACCAGGTGCGTTGGGTGCGGCGCACCAAGAAGGACCGCATCCCGCCGGGCGCCGATGAACGCGACCGGGCGCTCTACGCGAAACTCCGCGACTACCTGCTACGGCTCGAGGACGAGGTGGTGTGCACGCGGTGCCGACGACGGTTCGAGATCCCCTCGCACCAGTCGCTGGTCTTCGTCGACGACCTGCAGGGGCTGCCCAGGGACGTCGAGGACGACGAGAACTGACGCCGTCAGCGTTCGGCTGTGAGCATTCAGCCGCGTGGTGGGATTGCGCCGACCGCTGATGGCTGGGAGCTGGTGGCCGAGCGCCCATGGCCACCCCCGCGGACTGCGGGTCTAGTAGATGAACGGAAGGATCCGCCAGCGGACCTGACGCTGGTAGCGCACGTAGGCATCACCGAAGCTGTCGACCAGTGATCGTTCCTCCCAACGCACCGCCACGGCCAGGTAGGCGGCTGTTGCGGCGACGAAGGTGAAACGACCGAGCGTCATGTCGGGCGTGCCCCCGAGCACGAGCAGCGTGCCGAGGTAGATGGGGTGCCGCACCCAGCCGTACGGACCCGCGGTGGTGAGCGGCGTGATCTCGCGTGCGGGTGCCGTGGGCGGTGACTCGCGGCGAATGCCGGCGAAGTGGAGGATCTCGAGGGACCGCACCGCGCGCACCAGGACCAGCAAGCCCATCAGCTGAAGGCCACGGCCGATCCAGGCCCACGGCGAGTGGAGCCGCCACGCGTAGCCAGCGACCGGCTGCCAAAGCGCGCACATGCCGAAGAAGAGCAGGCTGGCCACCCACACGTAGACGGCCCGCTCGGACTGTGGGCCCACGATGCGCGAGATCCAGGCCTTCGGCGCCGAGCGAGCCATCAGGCTGTGGTGGCTGGCGAACAGGAGAAAGAGGACGAGGTTCATGGAAACCGCGACGACGGGCGCCACGCCCGATTCGTCCGGAACCGTGCCGAGGCGACCCATGTACACCCAGATCCCGTACGCCAGCGACGCGACGAAGAGCAGTCCGCCGCCCCAGGTGAGCGCTACGCAGCCGGAAGTGTGCCGGTGACCCATGTTTCACGCGTCGAGGGACCCACTATTATAGGGAGCATGGCGACACGCTCGGCGCGCGTGGTGATCTCGGGCATCGGCGCGGTGTCGCCGTTCGGCGTCGGGCGCGAGCGATTCTGGTCGGCGCTCGTCGCCGGCGAGAGCGCCACGCGCCTGCTCGACGACCTCGACCCGGCCATCTACCCGTGCCGCGTGGCGGCTCCGCTGCCAGCGTTCAGCATGGAGGATGCACCGGCGGTGCCCGGCGGGCATGCCCCGCCTGGGGCGGTGGCGGGGGAGGGCCCCGCCCGAGCCGTGGGCGACCGCGCCGATCCCAAGCGCTACGCGCGCGTGTCGTTGGCTGCGGTGGTGGCCGGATGCGAGGCGTGGGCAGACGCGGGGCTGTCGCGTGCCGAGCCTGGCGGCGGCGTCGTGATCGGCACCGGCGCCGGGGGAATCGATATCGGAGAGCAACAGTACCGCGAGTACTTTCAGGGCAGTGGCCGGCGCGTCACGCCCTACGCCATTCCCGTCTCCATCTGCGGCATGGTGTCGAGCGAGGTGTCGATCGCGCTCGGTCTCCAGGGCATCAGCCACGTGCTTTCGACCGGATGCACGAGCTCGACCGATGCGATCGGGTATGCCGCCGCCATGGTGCGGGCCGGCGAATTCGACGTGTTGCTGTCGGGAGGCGCCGACGCGTGCGTGACGCCGGGCATGATGTTCGGGTTCTCCCGGATGCGGGTGATGGCCACGCGCTTCAACGACCGACCGGCGGCGGCGTCGCGCCCGTTCGACCGCGACCGCGACGGGTTCGTGCTCGGCGAGGGTGCCTGGATGGTGGTCCTCGAACGCGAGGACCGGGCCCGCGGTCGGGGTGCCCCGATCTACGCGTTCGTCGAAGGCTACGGCTCGACCTGTGATGCGTACCACCGGGTGCAGATGGATCCGGCCGGCGAGCAGATCGTGCGGGCGATGCGCCTGGCGATCGAGCGGTCGGGGCGAGCGCTCGAGGAGATTGGCTACGTCAACTACCACGGCACCTCCACGCCGCTGAACGACGCGATTGAAGTGCGGTGCGTGCGGCGCCTGTTCGGGACGCGTGCTGCCGGACTGCCGGGATCGTCCGTCAAGTCGATGATTGGGCACCCCCAGGGCGCAAGCGGCGCCGCGGGGGTCGTCACGGCGGCGCTCGCGCTGTCGCGGGGTGTGCTGCCTCCGACGATCAACCAGGAGCACCTTGATCCGGAGTGCGACGTCGACGTGATTCCCAACGTGTCGCGCCGAGCGTCCCCCGCGGCTGCGCTCTGCAATTGCCTCGGTTTCGGTTCAAAGAACAGCGCCCTCGTGCTCGGCGCGCCCGCATCGCCCCGTCCATCCGATGGTTGAGGTGCTGATCGTCGGCGCTGGCCCGGCCGGGACGACTGCAGCCCTCGTGCTGGCGCGGGCGGGCGTCCGCGTGCTGGTCGTCGACCGGGCGCGGTTTCCCAGGGACAAGCTGTGCGGCGACACGGTCAATCCCGGAACGCTGGCGTGGCTCAGGGCGCTGCGTCTCGATGACCGCATTGAGCGGGAGTCCCTTGCCCTCGACGGCATGATGGTGACCTCGCGGTCGGGACAGGCGGTCGTGTCCGACTACGGGCGCGGCATTCGCGGGAGGGCCCTGCCGCGCCGCCTGCTCGACCTCGTCCTGCTCGAGGCCGCGGCCCACGCGGGCGCGCGCGTCGAGCAGGGTGCCCGGGCCACGGAGGCCATTCTGGAGCACGGCACGACCGTGCGGGGCGCGAGCATTCTCGCCCGCGGACGACGAACGCGGATTCCGGCCAGGGTGACCATTGCTGCAGATGGGCGCCGATCAACGCTGGCGTTCTCACTCGGGCTCGCGCGACAGCCAGCGGCGCCTCGGCGATGGGCTATCGGGATGTACATGACGGACGTGGCCGGCCTCAGCGCTCGCGGCGAAATGCACCTGCGGCCGGGCCACTATGTCGGCATAGCCCCGCTGCCAGGTGGGCTCGCCAACGTCTGCCTGGTCGTGACACCACGTCCGGGATTTGGCGACCCTGGGGCTTTGCTGCGCGCCACCCTCTCGGCCGATCCCATCCTCTCGGAACGCTTCGTCGCGGCCCGCGCAGCCAGCCCGGTGAGCTGCCTGGGCCCGCTCGCGGTGGATGCCAGTTGTGCAGGCATGCCCGGCCTGCTGCTGGCCGGCGATGCGGCTGGCTTCATCGATCCGATGACCGGCGACGGCCTGCGGTTTGCCGTGCAGGGCGGCGTCCTGGCCGCGCAGGCCGCACTCGAGGTGCTCGAGCACGGTCGCACGGATGCGCACGTGCGGTTGGCCAGGCGCCGTGCGGAGGCCTTTGCGGCCAAGCAGCGGTTCAATCGCACGTTGCGCGCGCTCATCGGGACGAGGGCTGGCCTGGGCCTTGGACAGTTGGCCGCACGTCTGACGCCGTCGCTGGTGCGCAGCTTCATCCGGCGTGCGGGCGACATCGATCTCGCGGTGCACGGCGCGGAGAAGGACACCGCGTGATGCTTCACCTCGGTGCAGGCCTGGCCACTGTCGCCGCCTGCATGCTCGCGGAAACCTGGGTGTCGCGTCGGCACGAGCAGGTGTTGAGAGGCCGTGGAGCCATCGAACCCCAGGGGGACGTCTACGCGCTGATGAGCCTGACCTACCCGGGAGGCTTCGCGGTCATGGCCCTCGAGGCCTGGTCACGGGGCCGTCCGGGCCTGGGGTGGGTCGCGGGCGGAGCCGCACTGTTCGCCCTGGCCAAGTTCCTCAAGTACGCCGCGATTGCGACGCTGGGCGACCGCTGGACGTTCAAGGTGCTCGTGCTGCCAGGCGCTCCCCTCGTGCGGTCGGGGCCCTACCGCTGGATCGACCATCCCAACTACGTGGCCGTCGTCGGTGAACTGATCGGAGCCGCGTGCTACTTCGGAGCCGCCGTCACCGGTCCCCTCGTGCTCATCGGTTTCGGCGCGCTGATCGCTCGGCGCGTCACGGTCGAACGCGCCGCGCTCGCGTCGGCCGCCGCCCAACCCCCTCGCTGATCGGCACCCCGTTTCCGTCGCACCTCGAGCGGCCGGGCTATAATGGCCGCACGTTCCCAATGGCGACAGATTCATCCAGGCGGGGGAGTCCTCCCGCGCGGCGGGCGTGCATCTTGCTGCACAGGTTCGCCGTGGCCATCATCGTCGCAGCCGCGATCGCGGCCGTGCCGGGCTCCGTCCCGGCGCAGCCCGCGCCTGGATCCGCACACCGCGCGGCGATCGAGGCACGCGCGACGCAGGCGGTCGCGCGCGGACAGTTCGGTGCGGCGGTCGACCTCGTCGATGAGTTCGATGCCACCGACGGGTTCCGGTTGCTGATCGAGGGCCGGGTGGCCCTCGAGCGCGGCGAGTATGACCGAGCGCTGGAGTTGCTGGGTCGTGCCCGGCTCATCGACCCCCAAGGTGAGGCGGCCCTCGAACTTGGGCTGCTCCACATGACGCTCGGCCAGACCGAGCCTGGGGCGCGGGTCTTGTCCGCAGTGGTTGAGAGCGGCGCCGCGTCGCATGACGCACGCGGCCTCGCGAGGGCGGCGCGCGCCGCGCGCGCGCTCGGACAGTATCGCCTGGCCAACTCGCTGTTCCGGAACGCGTCGCGACTCGCACCCGACAGCGCGTCCATCAACACGTGGTGGGGCGAGCTGTTTCTCGAGAAGCACAACCGGTCGGAAGCGCAGGCGCTCTTCAATCGCGCCATCGAGGCTGATCCCGACTACGCGCCAGCCCAGGTGGGTCTCGCCATGGTGCTGGCCGACGACGACCCCCCAGCGTCGGCGCTGGCCGCACAGCGCGCTTTGGTCATCAATCCAGCATCCGTCGTGGCCTGCGTTCACCTGGCGCGTCTCGCCGCCGACAGCGATCGTGACGCCGACGCCCAGGCCATGCTGTCGCGGGCGCTCGAGGTCAACCCTTCGAGCTTCGAGGCTCGAGCGCTGAGGGCCGCGCTGGCGAGGGCCGACGACCAGATCGAGCCGTTTCAACGGGAGGTGACCGCACTGCTGGCGTTGCGACCGTCGTATGGCGAGGTCTATCGGGTCACGGCCGAGGCGCTCGCGCGTCGCTATCGGTTCGACGAGGCGCTCGAGATGGCCGAGCGCGCCGTCGAGGTGGACGCCGCGAACGCGCGCGCACGTGCCGAGCTCGGCTTGCTGCTCCTCAGGACGGGTGACGAGGCCCGTGCGCGACAGGTCCTCGAGCGGGCGTTCGAACAAGACCCCTTCGACGCGGTCACCTTCAACCTGCTCGGGCTGCTCGACACGCTCGCGCAGTTCGAGACCGTCGAGCGAGAGACCGTCCACGTGCGCCTGCATCCCGACGACGCGCCGGTGCTGCGGGAGCTTGCCCCAGCGCTTGCGGTGGAGGCCCTCGCCACGCTGAGCGCGCGCTACGCGTTCGAGCCGCGGGGACCGATCCTCGTGGAGCTCTTCCCGCGTCATGACGATTTCGCGGTTCGAACGCTCGGACTTCCCGGCATGATCGGCGCGCTGGGCGCCTGCTTTGGTCGGGTGGTCACGCTCGACTCTCCCCGCGCCAGGCCGCCCGGCACCTTCAACTGGGAGGCGACGCTGTGGCACGAGATGGCGCATGTCATCACGCTCCAGATGTCGGCGCAGCGCGTGCCGCGCTGGCTGAGCGAGGGTGTCTCGGTGTTCGAGGAGCGGCGAGCCCGGTTGGGGTGGGGGCGCGAATCGCACGAGGAGTTCGTTCGCGCGTTCGCCGAGGGGCGCACGCTGCCACTCTCGTCGCTGGCCCGCGGATTCACCGACCCGACCACGATCACGCTCGCGTACCATCAGGCGTCGCTCGTGGTCGAGCACATCGTCGAGCGCTTCGGGGAGGCGGCGCTTCACGGCCTGCTGCGCGCGTTTGGCGAGGGGCTCGACGAGCCGGCTGCCCTGCGACGGGCGCTGGGCGTCGACGTCGAAGAACTGCAGGTGTCGTTCAGCGCCTACCTCGACGACCGCTATGGGGCGGTCCGCGTGGCGCTGGCGACGCCAGATGACGCCGTCACGGCCATCACGTCGAGCGATGTGCCAGCCTTGCGCGAGGCTGCTCGCGAGCACCCGGGGAGTTTCGAGGTGCTGATGGCCCTGGCGAAGGCCCTTACCTCCGAGGGCGATCGTCGCGGCGCGCTGGACGCGTATGCCCGGGCCGACGCGCTGGTGCCGGGACTGACCGGCGAGTCCAGTCCACGCGCAGCAATGGCGTCGGCGGCCGAGCGGATCGAAGATCCCGAGACGGCCATGCGATCGCTCGAGGTCCTGCTCGAGCACGATCCCGCGGCGCTCGAGCCCGCGCGGGCGCTCGCCCGGTGGGCCGAGACGACCGGGGATCGCCAGCGGGCGGCGAACGCGAACAGCCGCATCGCTTCGGTGACGCCGTTCGACGCCGAGGCTCACGGCGCGCTGGGTCGTCTGGCAATGGGGGAGGGGCAGCTCGAGCGTGCGATTTGGCGATTCGGGCTGGCGCTGGCGGCCGGGCCGGCGGATCCGAGCGTGGTGCACACCGATCTCGCCGAGGCCCTCGTGCTGGTGGGCCAGCCACGCGAGGCCAAACGGCACGTGATTGCGGCGCTCGAGCGGGCGCCGCGCTACGAGCGGGCGCAGGATCTGCTGCTCCGCCTGGTAGACGGAGACTCGACCCGTGCCGTGCGCCCGTGATCGCGCGCTCGCCCCGACGGTCGCGTGCCTCGTGGCCATCGCGATGCTATGCGTCGACGCGCTCGGCCGCGGCGTCTTCGCGCAACAGCCGTCGTCGGACCAAGGCCGATTTGCCGGGCTCGAGTGGACCTTCGTGCGGATCCGCTACGAGTCGTGGAATACCGAGTCGTTTCAGGCGCGCTACTGGAGCGATCCCTGGGCGATCGACGGTCCCGCGGCCGAGCAGAACCTGTCGCGTCGCGTCAAGAGCGTGACCTCCATCCGCGTGCACGAGCCCATCGTGCTCACGATTGAGGACCCCGACCTCATGGCGCACCCGTGGATCTACTTTGTCGAGCCCAGCAACCTGCGGCTCACCGACGCGGAGATCCCCGTGCTCAGGGAATTCCTGCTGCGCGGCGGCACGGCCACGCTCGATGACTTCCATGGTCCTTACGAGTGGGAGCTCGTCGAGCAGGAGTGGAAACGCGTCTTCCCAGACCGTCGGATCGTCGACCTCGACCCGTCGCACCCGGTCTTCAGCTGTTTCTACACGATCGACCGGTATCCGCAGATTCCCGGCCTGGGGGCCTTCTTCGCCGGGCGCACGTGGGAGAAAGGCGGCGTGGAGCCGCGCCTGCGGGCGATTCTCGACGACCGGGGCCGGGCGATGGTGCTGATGAACTGGAACACCGACATGGGCGACGGCTGGGAGTGGTCGAACGCGGAGGAGTACCCCGGCTACATCCAATACACCGCCGAGGCGTATCGGATGATGATCAATGAGATCGTCTACGCGCTGACCCACTGACTGATCGCGTGAAGGAATCGTCAATGGAGACCCTTTCGGAAGCCGCCGTTGCTGCCCTCGTCGAGCGCGTCTCGGACGGGCGATCCCGCATCCTCAGCGAGGTGCGGAAGGTCATCGTTGGGCAGGACCACGTCATCGACCTGGTGCTCGCGGCGCTCTTCACCGGCGGCCACTGCCTGATCACAGGGGTGCCCGGCCTGGCCAAGACCCTGCTCATCAAGACGCTGGCGAGCATCCTCGACCTGTCGTTCAAGCGCATCCAGTTCACGCCAGACCTGATGCCCTCCGACATCACCGGCACGGAAGTGCTCGAGGACCAGGGCGGCACCCGACACCTGCGATTCGTCAAGGGGCCCGTGTTTGCGCAGATCGTGCTCGCCGACGAGATCAACCGCACGCCACCGAAGACCCAGGCGGCGCTGCTCGAGGCGATGCAGGAGCGACACGTGACGGCCTCGGGTCGCACGTTCGAGCTGGAGCCGCCGTTCTTCGTGCTCGCGACCCAGAACCCCATCGAACTCGAGGGGACGTACCCGCTGCCCGAGGCGCAACTCGACCGCTTCATGTTCAACGTCGTGATGACCTACCTGGCGGAAGACGACGAGGTGCGCGTCGTGCTCGACACGACGGGGGAGCCCCGCGTGACCCCAGCGCGCGTGCTGACGGGCGCCGACATCCTCGAGTTCCAGCGCCTCGTCCGCCAGATCATGGTCTCGGACGAGGTCGCCCGCTACGCGGTGCGGCTGGTCACCGCGTCGCGCCCCGGCCAGCCTGGCGCGCCGGAGTTCGTCGAACGATGGGTCAAGTGGGGTGCCGGACTGCGAGCCTCACAAGCGCTCATTCTTGGTGGCAAGGCCCGGGCGCTGATGCACGGGCGCTATCACGTGTCGACGGCCGACGTGAGGGCGCTGGCCGCGCCCGTGCTGCGACACCGGGTCGTCACGAACTTCTACGCGGAATCCGAGCGGATCGACTCAGACGCGTTGGTGCAGCGCCTGCTCGAGGCGGTGCCGCCGCCGCGCAGCGGGATGTAACGTGGCTTCGCGAAGTCCGGCTGGCGCCCGCCAGTTCCTCGACCCCGCGGTCGTTGCCCGCATCGGCTCGCTCGAGCTGAAGGCGCGCGTCATCGTGGAAGGATTCCTGCAAGGCCTCCACCGAAGCCCCTTCCGGGGCTACTCGGTCGAGTTCGCCGAGTACCGGCCCTACCTGCCCGGCGACGATCTCGCCTCGGTCGACTGGAAGGTGTACGCCCGCTCCGACCGCTACTATGTCAAGACGTACGAGCACGAGACCAACCTGCCGTGCCACCTGCTGCTCGACGTCAGTCGATCGATGGCCTATGGGTCGAGGGGCGTGACGAAGCTCCAGTACGGGTCGTACCTGTCGGCGGCTCTGGCCGTCCTGCTGCAGCGCCAGCGCGATGCCATCGGGCTGCTCGCGTTCGACGCCGACATCGTGGCGCAGCTGCCGGCCAGTGCGCGGCCCGGCCACTTGCGGGCCCTGCTCGCGGCGCTCGAGCATCTCGAGCCGGGCGGGCCGTCAGATTTCTCGAAGCCCCTGGAGCGGCTGGCCCAGGCCCTGAATCGGCGGGGGCTCGTCATCGTGATGTCGGACCTGTTCGACGAGCCGGAGCGCGTCGTGCGAGGGCTTCGATACATCCGGTCGCGCGGCACCGAGGTCATCGTGTTCCACCTGCTGGACCCGGCCGAGCTGACGTTTGCGTTCGACCGCCCGGCCCGATTCCGCGATCTCGAGTCTGGCCGCGAGGTGCTCGTGTCGCCACGGGAGGCGCGCGCAGCGTACCTCGAGAGGATCCAGGGCCTCGTGAGCCGATATCGACACGAACTCCGGGGGGCGAACATCGACTACTGCCTCGTCGATACCTCGAGGCCGCTCGACGCCGTGCTGCTGGAGTACATCGCGGCGCGCAGCCGGAGAGTCTGACGACCACCGTGCCTCCGATCTCGTTCCTCGCCCCGTGGTTCCTCCTTGGAGCAGGCGCAGCCGCCGTGCCGGTCGTGCTCCACCTCTTCGCGCGCGAGACGACGGCCACGGTGCCATTCGGCGCCGTTCACCTGATCGAGCCAGCGCCAGTCGAGCAGACGCGCCGCCGACGGGTGACGGACCTGGTTCTTCTTCTGCTTCGGATGGCCATCCTCGTCCTGCTGGCGCTGGCATTCGCGCGTCCCTACGTGGACCGGGCGGCAGCCGGTGAGCCTCTGCCACTCACGGTCGTGGCCATCGATGCGTCGGCGAGCATGAGTGCTCCACAGACGTGGGCTCTGGCCAGGCAACGCGCACAGGATGCGGTCGACGCCGCGCCGGCTGGCAATCTGGTGGCCCTCGCCGTCTTCGGCGGCGATGCGAGGGTCGCGGTCGAGCCCACCACTGATCGGCGGGCGGTTCGCTCGGCAATCGACACGTTGGCGCCCGGAGCGGGGCCCACGCGTGTCGGGTCGCTCTTCGACCTCGTGGGGGGACTGTCGGCAGGACGCCAGTTCGAGCTGGTCGTGGTGTCCGACCTCCCAGCGTCCATCGCCGCGGAGAAGGCGCAACTCCGGCTGACCGAAGCCACGACACTTCGGTTGGAGCCCGTCACGCCCCCGGCGTCCGACCTGCGCGTCGTGTCGGTGCGGCGCACCGCCGCGGGCGTTGCGGCCCTCATCGAGTCCGAAGGCGCTGAACGACAGGCCTCCCTGGTGTCGCTGCGACTCGATGGTCGAGCGTTGAACGAACAGGCGGTGTCGTTCGACGGGGGCACGCTCGCCCAGGTCGCGTTCAGCGCGGATCTCCCGGCCAGGGGCGTGGTGTCGGTCCGCGTGCAGGACCCCGGCGGTCGTCCGGCCGGCGACGAGCGGTTTCTCGTCCTCGACCGTCGGCCACCCCTTCGTGTGCTCGTGATCGAGCCCTCGGGAGCCGAGCCCGAAGCCTCGCTCTTCGTCCGAGAAGCCCTGGCGGCCGAACCGGACGGGGCCTTCGCGCCCGACGTTCGACGGGCGGATGAGACGGCGCTCGGCGGGGGCGAGTGGGCCGCATCGACTGACGCGGTGGTGCTGCTGGGGACGCGCGGGATGGACCGCCGGGCTCGCGACCGGATGGCCACCTTCGTGCGCCAGGGTGGTGGGATGCTGCTCGCGGCCGGTGCGTTGACCGAAGCCCCCGTCGTCCGTGAACTCGTCGCGCGCGATGTCGGGCTCGAGGTCGTGCCCGGCAGCGAACCTCGGGACGCTCGCCTTCTCGTGGCCGCATCGAGGCACCCGCTCGCCGCAGCATTCGCCGATCTGGCGGCCGGCCTCGGCGACGTTCGACTGTCGCGTACGACGTCCCTGGCGGCACGTGAGGACGACGTGGTGCTGCGCCTGACCTCTGGCGGGGCGGCGTTGGTCGAGGGACGCGCCGGGGCTGGACGCGTGCTGGTGTTCGCATCGGATTTGTCGGGCCACTGGAACGATTTCCCCAAGCACGCCGCGTTCGTGCCCTTCGTTGCCGAAGCGGTGCGGTTTGCTGCGGGTGTCGGCAGCGTGCCGGCCTCGCTCGAGGTCTCCGACATCCCGGGCACCGACCAACCGGGCGTCGCGGAGGTCGGGTCCCCAGCTCGGCGCGTCGCCGTCAACGTGCCACGAGAGGAGTTTGGGCAGGCCGCACTCGATCCAGCCGAGGTCGAAGGGATGGTGACGCGTCACGCACTCGAGCCGCCGGCCGCCGGCGAGGCTGGCGATCAGGAGGGGCTGACACCGCCGTGGCGCCTCGTGATCCTGGCAGCACTCGCGTTGCTCGTTGCCGAAGGCCTCCTCGCGGCCCGCGCACGTCGGTCGATTGGGGTGCCATCGTGACCCCCGGGCACGACGCCGCGCGGCAGGCCGTGACGACCGGATT
>JAFNAJ010000190.1 GCA_017860085.1 Acidobacteriota bacterium
CCCAGGTCGCGCAGATACTGAATGGACGCGATGGCCGGCGGCAACAGAGCGGCCACGGTGAGCGCGACGATGAGGATCGTGCGCGGCGTGCGCGGAATGCTGAAGCGCCGCAGGAGGCTCACGCCGGAGACGACGGCGATGGCGGCCAGCACGCAGAGGAACGGCACCATCGGGAGCGAGTAGCGCGGGTAGATCAACTGTCGACCGGCGATCGACCACAGAAACACCAGCGGGAACACGACGAGCAACGTCCACCGCACGCGGCCGGGACCGCGGATGGCACGCACGACCCCGAGGCCGAATCCGCAGCCCGCGAGCAGCGCGGCGGGCCACCCGAACTTGAAACGCAGGTAACCCAGGTAGAACAGCCAGCCCGAACCGAGGGACGGATCCCGATCGCGGTAATGGCTGACGAGATAGGCGAAGCCGTTCAGGAACCCCGGGAGGTCGAGCACGGTGTAGGGCGCGGCGAGCAGGTAGGCACCCGCGAACCCCCCAATCGTCGCCACGACGCAGGCCAGTCGAGAGGGCCGAGCGAACAGCGTCATCCAGGCCGCGACGAGTGGCAGCAGGAGCGCAATACCCGCGGGGTATTTGGTGGCGGTGGCGAGGCCGGCGGCGACGCCAGCCCACGCAAAGGCCCGTGCCGATGTCATCTCGTGAGCACGAAGCGACAGCAGGAACGTCAGCGTGACGAAGAACGTGGCGGGGACGTCCGTCAGCAGGAAGTGCGACTCCCGGACGTGCATCGGCATCACGGCGAACAGCGCCGTCGCGAGCAGCGCGTGCCGCGCGCCCCATCGCATCGCGATCTGGTGCACGAGGAAGACCGTTGCCGTGCCGAGCGTCGCCGTCACTGTCCGACCCCAGAGGTAGAACGCCTCCGAAGGCGCATCGGCGAGCGAGCCCCACTCTCCTCTGAGCGCCCCAACCACGAACCGCAGGCAGGCGACGGGCAGGTGCAGGTAGTAGGCCAGGCCGGGGTAGTCGAAGAAGTGGGGGTTGAAGTCGCCCGTCCTCATGATGGCGAGGACCCGCTCGACGATCACGTGCTCGTCGACGCCGAGGGCGTGCGGGATACCTGCTCCCAGTCGCCAGAAGCGCAGCACGGCGGCAACGAGCAGCACCGTCACCAGCCAGAACGTCGCAGGCTTGAGGTCCACGGCTTCGCGCCACTCACGCTCAGTCATGACAGACCCTCACGAGGGAGACAGCCAGGCGTAGTGCAGGACCTCGGCGAGATTGAAGCCCGCATGACACACGAGAGGGGCCACCACGCTTCGTCGCCCAAGGTACAAGAGGCCCCAGGCCAACCCCAGGAACCCCGTGACGATGGCGGCGTCGTACCCCTGCAGCAAGTGCCCGAGACCGAAGGCCACACTGAACAGGACGAGACCGACCCACGCGCCGCCCAGGTGGCGTTCGAAGCGGTCGAGCACGAACGCCCGCTGGACCTCCTCCCGCGCGCCGCCGGCGACGACAGCCACGAAACCGAAGATGGCCACGTCGCGGCCGTTGCGCAGCAACGACGCGAGGGGGTTCTCCTCGACGTTGCGGAGCCATGGCGCCAGTGACTGGATCGTCAGCATCAGGCCGGCGACGGTCAGCAGCACCACCGGCACCAGCAGCAGCCCGAGGACGCTCTCGCGACCCACGCCACGCGATCCGAGGAACAGTTGAACGGGGTCGTCGCCGCGAACCGCGACAAAGCACGCGATGAGGCCGAGCAGCAAAGCCGTGTCGATCAGGCTGAGCGCCGTGACGAACCGGAGCGAGAGGCCCCCGTCGCTGGCCAGCGGCGTGAGGCCCGCCGCGGCGAGCGCCCCAACCACGATCAGCTGGGTCGGGAACCCCGAGCACAGCAAGACCTCGATGAGTGACGCGATGCGGTCTGCCCGGCCTACCGAAGCACGCGTAGGTGCGTCGGGCGCTCCGTTCTTGGCCGGTGATGGCTCTGGGGGACGCGGCGAGGCGACGTCCGCTGTCGGCGGCGTATCGGACGGCACCAGCACGCGGCGACTTTACCACACGCCGCTCGGCGCCCGGTCGAAGGGTCGCGGCCGGGCGGGTCACGCATGGTACACTCGCGAGGACACCGCACGTCGGGTGCTGAGGCAGTCATGACCTCGCCGCCAGCCATCGCCAGACCCGCAGCCGCTCGGACCGTTCCGCCCGAACGCGTGCTCGTCGTTGAAGACGACGCGTCGACGAGGGCAGGCCTCGCCGAGCTCATCATGGCCTGGGGGTTCGAGGCAGAGGCCGCCGCCGACGGCCAGCAGGGGCTCGAGGCCGTCGGGGTGTTTCGCCCGTCGATTGTGATCTCCGACCTGGTCATGCCGCAGATGGACGGGATGGCCCTCCTGCGGGCGCTCCAGGATCAGCTGTCGGAGATCGCGTTCGTGATGCTCACGGCGCAAGGCACGGTCGAGACCGCGGTCGAGGCCATGAAGATCGGGGCCTACGACTACCTCACCAAGCCGATCGATCCCCGACGCCTCCGGGTGGTGCTCGACAAGATCGTCGAACGTCAGAACACCCTGCGCGAGGTCCGCCAACTGCGGCGCCAGCTGAGCGAGCAGGGCACCTTCGGTCGCATGGTTGGCCAGAGCCCCGCCATTCGCCGGATCTACCGCACGATCGAGCAGGCCGCCCCGACGACGGCGTCTGTGCTCATCTGGGGTGAGTCGGGCACCGGCAAGGAGCTCGTTGCCCAGACCCTGCACCAGCTCAGCCCGCGCGCGCGGGCACCCTACGTGGCGATCAACTGCGCGGCCATCCCCGAGACGCTGCTCGAGAGCGAGATCTTCGGGCACGAGAAGGGGGCATTCACGGGCGCCATCGACCGGCGCCTCGGCTGCTTCGAGCTGGCGCACCGCGGCACGCTCTTCCTCGACGAGATCGCGGAGATGATGCCGGCGACGCAGGTGAAGCTGCTCCGTGTCCTGCAGGAACGCACGTTCCGACGCATCGGGGGAAGACAGGAGATCTCGGTGGACGTGCGGATGATCGCCGCGACCAATGCCAATCCCGCCCAAGCCGTCGAAAGCGGGAAACTGCGGGAGGATCTGTTCTACCGACTGAACGTGTTCGCGATCGAGATTCCACCGCTGCGCGACCGCCGCGACGACATCCCGCTGCTGGCGCAGGCGTTCATCCAGGAATTCGCGCCCCGCGTGCAGAAGACCATCCGGGGTGTGGCACCGGAGGCCATGCGGGTCTTCGAGCAGCACCTGTGGCCTGGCAACGTGCGCGAACTGCGGAACGTGATCGAGCGCGCCACGATCCTGGCCGAGGGGGAGTGGATCGGTCCCGAGCACCTGCCGCCCACGCTCGGGGCAGCCGGCGTGACCCGGGCCGAGCGCGGCAGTCCCGATGGGCACGCGCTCAGGCCCGGCATGACGGTCGATGAAGCCGAGACCGAGCTGATTCGCCTGACGCTCGTGCACACGGGCAACAACAAGACCCGGGCCGCCGAGATTCTCGGCATCAGCCTGAAGACCCTGCACAACAAGCTCAATCGGCTTCGAGCGGCGGGCGAGGCCATCGATCCGCCCTCGGGACGGTGAGCCCTCACTCGAGAGTCATGTCGGTTCCTGGTTCTTCGTGCCTGCTGACGAACCGGGGTGGGCCGTGCTGCAGCGGATGAGCCTGAGAGCCCGCCAGGTGGCGGGCGTCACCCTCGTCGTGGGCTTCGCGGTGGTCGCGATGGGGGCGATCCACCTCCTCTGGATCACGCGCTTCTCGCTGGAGGAGAGCGCCGCTCGCGGAGAGCTGCTGGCACGCACCGTGTTCGAGCAGGCGGCCGTGGCGGCCAGCAACCCCGAGCCCTACGCCGCCCTGCAGACCGATCGCGGCATCCGGTCGATCCTCAACTCCGGGCTGGCGTACTCCCCGGACGTCACCTACGTGGCCATCACCGACGCCCAGGGCTTCGCCATCGCGCACAGCTCGCCGGCGCTCGAGGGCGAACGCCTGCCAACCCAGGCGTTGCTGGGTGACCTCATCAGGAGCGGGTGGTGGGAACAGCTGCGGGCGGTCTACTCGGACCGCACCTTCGAGGTGCGCGAGCGTCTCCTGCAGGGCAGCGACGAGTTCGGATCGATTCGGGTGGGGCTGTCGATGCTGCTCGTGCGGCAGCAGTTGCGCAGCGCCACACGCCCCGTGCTCGTCACGCTGATCGCCGCCCTCGTGCTGGCCACCGCGATCTCGGGGTTGCTCGCGCAGCGTCTGCTTCGGCCCATCCACGTGCTCAGGGCCGGACTCAGTCGCCTCGGACGAGGCGAGCTGGACGTGACGCTCGACCTGCCGTCCGATCCGGAATTCGGCGACCTCGGGCGCTCGTTCAAGGCGATTGGTGAGGAGCTCGCCACGACGCGGTCGCAGCTGGCCGGCCAATCGGCGCGAGTCGCCTCCATCGTCGATCGCCTCGAGGATGCGGTGGGCGTTGTCGGGCCGGGCGGGGATGTCCTGTTTGCCAATCGCGCGTTGCAGGCGCTCTGGCCAGTCGACGGTGAGGGAGCCAGGCGGGTGGGCGCGTTGCCTCAGGATCATCCCCTGCGTGCGCTGCTGAGGCGGTCGCTGGACGAGCAGCGGTCGGACGGGCCGGCCACGATCCCGCTGTCGCGCGGGGATGGGCCGCCGGTCGACTACCTGGTGACGGCCACGGCCATCACGGACGAGAGCGGCGCCTTCATCGGCGTGACCCTGCTGGCGCGTGACATGGCGTACGCGGACGAGGTCGAGAGCACGGTGCGCTACTCGCAGAAGCTGGCGGCGCTGGGCCGGCTGCTCGCGGGCGTCGCGCACGAGGTGAAGAACCCGTTGAACGCCATGACCATTCACCTCGAGCTGCTGCGGGCGAAGCTGGTCGCGCTCGAGCAGGCGATGGGCGAGGGCAGCCACGGGCAGGTGTCCGCTGTCGCGCACCACGCCAGCGTCATCGAGCGCGAGATTCGGCGGCTCGACGACGTGGTGCAGGGCTTCCTGCGTTTCAGCCGTCCCGACGAGCTCGACTTGGCGACCGTGCGCGTGGGCGATCTGCTCACCGATGTGCGGCGCGTGATCGAGCCCGAGTGGGCGCCGCAGGGGATTAGGGTGACGGTGGACTGCCCCCGCGACGTGCCCAGCGTGCGCGCGGATCGGGGAATGCTGCAGCAGGCCCTGCTGAACCTCGCGCTCAATGCCTGCCAGGCGATGCCCCGCGGGGGCACACTCGCGTTGCAGGCACGTGCGCACGGTGATCGGATGGTCGAGGTGAGGGTTGCAGACACCGGTGTCGGCATTCCACCCGAGCACCTCGAGAAGATCTTCAACCTGTATTTCACGACGAAGAACGACGGCAGCGGGATCGGGTTGTCGATGGTCTATCGCACCCTGCAACTCCTCAACGGCAGCATCGAAGTAGAATCCACGGTGGGACGCGGGACGGTGATGCGGCTCCTGCTTCCACGGGCATGAGCGGGCGCGACGGCCCCGAGAAGGTGGGGCGGGCCTTCAGGTCCGCCGCGTGAGTCTGCCGTGACGGCGTGAGGAACACCCGGCTGTGAGCAACGAGAGGATCCGGTGGGTCGTGGCGGCAACCCTGCTGGCGGTGGTGGCGGGTGGGGCAGCCTGCGCCTCGTCGAGGCCGAAGGCCGTGGCCCCGCCGCCGGCGCTCGCCGTGCCGGTGCCGCCGGC
>JAFNAJ010000191.1 GCA_017860085.1 Acidobacteriota bacterium
GGCTTCGCCACGGCGCCACCGCGGGCCGAGAGGGACTGAGGCTCATGTCGACCACGCACACCGATACGCGGGCAGGGACGATCACGCACTGGATCGGGGGAAAGGGCTGGGACGGCCCTGTCGAGCGCTGGGGCGACGTTTACGACCCGGCCACCGGCGAGGTGAGCGCTCGCGTCGCGTTCGCCGACGTCGCGCTGGTGGATGCCGCCGTGACGGCGGCGGCACGCGCGGCGACGTCGTGGGGGCGCGCCTCACTCGCCGTGCGCGCGCGGGTGATGTTCGCGTTCCGCGACCTGGTCGAGCGCCACAAGCGCGACATCGCCGAGATCCTGACGCGCGAGCACGGCAAGGTGCTCTCCGATGCGTTGGGCGAGGTGACGCGCGGCCTCGAGGTCGTCGAGTTCGCGTGCGGCATCGCGCAGTTGATCAAGGGGGAATTCTCCGAGAACGTCTCGAGCGATGTCGACAGCTACTCGATTCGGCAGCCCCTTGGGGTGGTCGCCGGCATCACGCCGTTCAACTTTCCGGCCATGGTCCCGATGTGGATGTATCCCATCGCGATCGCCTGCGGGAACGCGTTCGTTCTGAAGCCGTCCGAGAAGGATCCGTCCGCCGCGGTCTTCTGTGCGCGACTGCTGGCGGAGGCAGGCCTTCCGGATGGCGTGTTCAACGTCGTGCATGGCGACAGAGTGGCGGTGGACGCCATCCTCGCGCACCCGGGGATCCAGGCGGTCAGCTTCGTCGGGCCCGCCACATCTACGAGACCGGCACACGTGCAGGAAAGCGGGTCCAGGCACTCGGTGGCGCCAAGAACCACATGGTCGTGCTGCCAGACGCCGATCTCGATCTGGCGGCCGACGCGGCGGTGAGCGCCGCCTACGGATCGACGGGGCAGCGCTGCATGGCGGTCGCGGCGCTCGTCACGGTCGGAGACGTCGCCGACCGGCTGCTCCCGCGCATCCTCGAACGCATCCGTCGCCTCAATGTGGGGCCAGGGCTCGAGCCCGGCACCGAGATGGGTCCGCTCGTCACCGGCGAGGCGCTGGCACGGGTCAGGAAGTACGTCGAGCAGGGGTGCGCCGAGGGAGCCGAGCTGCTGGAAGACGGTCGGTCGCTCAAGGTGCCGGGACACGAGCGCGGGTTCTTCCTCGGCCCGTGCCTGTTCGACCGTGTCCGTCCCGGGATGACGGTCTACCAGGACGAGATCTTCGGGCCCGTACTCGTGAACGTCCGCGTGGCGACCTACGAGGAGGCGCTCGATCTCGTCAATGCCAATCGCTACGCGAACGGCGTGGCAATCTTCACCAACGACGGCGGCGCGGCCCGGCGGTTCCAGAACGAGGTGCAGGTCGGCATGGTTGGCATCAACGTGCCCATCCCCGTGCCGATGGCCTATTACTCGTTCGGCGGGTGGAAACACTCGCTCTTCGGCGACTCGCACGTGCACGGGCGTGAGGGCGTTCACTTCTACACGCGAGGCAAGGTCATCACCGCGCGGTGGCCCGACCCGAAGCACAGGGGCGTCAACCTCGGGTTCCCCCAGATGAAGTGAGGTCCAGGGCGGTCGCGCATGGACGTTCGTGGGCAGATGGACCGCATCTACGGCGGGACGGCGCCCGAGGACATTCCGTGGAACCGCCGCGAGCCTCCGGGGCTCCTCGTGCAGCTCGTCGAGTCTCGGGTGGTCACGCCGTGTGAGGCGGTCGATCTCGGGTGCGGGCTCGGCCACTACACGAGGTGGCTCGCCTCGAGGGGCTTCCAGGTGACCGGCCTCGACATCTCTGCCACGGCGATCGAGCTGGCGCGCCGAGCGGCTGCCGACGCGGGAGTCTCCTGCAACTTCGTCGTCGCCGATCTGACGCGAGAGGTGTCAGCGTTCGACGACCGCTTCGACTTCGCCTACGACTGGGAGGTCCTGCACCACGTCTTCCCGGAGGAGCGGCAGCAGTACGTCAACAACGTGCACCGGATGCTCCGCCCTGGCGGGCGCTACCTGTCGGTGTGCTTCAGCGAGGAGGACCCGGCCTTCGGGGGGCGAGGGAAGATCCGTGAGACACCGATCGGGACGACGCTCTATTTCTCATCGGAACGCGAGCTGCACGACCTCTTTGCGCCACTCTTCGACATCGAGCTCCTGGACGTCGTCGACATTGTCGGAAGTCCCAGAAGTCATCGGGCCGTCAGGGCCTTCATGAGGAAGCGATGACCCTCCGATACCATCACATCGGCGTTCCAACCGAGACACCACGCGCCGGTGAGGCGTACCTGGAGCAGTTCAAGATGTACGCCTCGGGCTTCGAGACGAGTCCGTACGGGGTGGAGTGGCTGAGATTCGAGCCCGATTCCCCCCTGCCGGCGTTGGTGAAGACCGTGCCTCACGTCGCCTTCGTTGTCGACGATCTCCGGGCGGCGGTTGCCGGGAAAGACATCCTCATCGAGCCGAACAGCCCTTCCGAAGGCGTGTCCGTCGCCTTCGTGGTCCACGATGGGGCCCCCATCGAGTTCATCCAGTTCGCCGGGCCCGAGTACGAAGTGTGGCCGGGTGGCGACGCTGGGCGGCAGGCGACAGGCAGGGAGCCAGGCGCGTGACCACCCTCGGTGCCCTCGCCACCCTCGCTGTTCTCGCACTCGTCGTCGGGGTCGTGGCCGTGCTGCGCGTTCAGTGGCGGTCGCGAACGTCGCAGCTGGTTGATCGCGTGAATGCTTCGCGCCGGGTCCCGCAGTCGACGTACTCGGCAGCTTCGGATCTCGACGGCCTTCCGCCCGTCGTGCAGCGTTACTTCCGCACCGTGCTGCGTGATGGACAGCCCCTCATTCGCCGTGCGCGACTCGAGCAGCAGGGCGAGTTCCTCATGAAGGCCGAGCAGGGCACCTGGGTGCCATTTGTAGCCACCCAGCACGTGGGTGTGGAGCCCCCGGCCTTCGTGTGGGATGCCCGAATGCGCATGGCACGGGTGCTGTCGGTCCGCGTCCGCGACGCGTTCGCGGGCGGACAGGGATGCATGCACGCGAGCCTGCTTGGCCTGGTTCCGCTCGTGGCCGTGGAGGGCACGCCAGGCATCGCGCGCGGCGCGCTGTTCCGCTACCTGGCCGAGGCTCCCTGCTATCCCACGGCGCTGTTGCCGCGCGCGGGCGTGTGTTGGACGGCGCTCGACGACGCCTCGGCGCGCGCGACCGTGACCGTGGACGGATTCACCGTGTCGCTCGACGTTCACTTCGGCGGCGACGGCCTGATCGAGCGCGTGTACGCCAGCGATCGGCCACGATACCTCGGTGGGCAAGACGTCGCCACCCCTTGGGAAGGGCGCTGGCTCGAGTACCGCGAACACGACGACATGCGCGTGGCCGTTCGTGGAACGGTCGCGTGGCTGCTGCCCGACGGGCCGCAGGTCTACTGGCAGGGGCGCGTGACCACGGTCGTGTTCGAGTAGGGCTCCGGGTGCCAACCTGACGGCCGTCATATCCCCGGCGGCCCACCTGCGCTACAAGGCCACAGGCCGCGCCCACCCAGTCTGATTCCCCCGGCGCGGAAAGGAGCCCCATGTCGAGAGTCCCTGTCGTCGTCGCTGCCTTCGTTGTCAGCCTCGTCCTCGTCTCGTCCGCCACTGCTCAGCCCAAGGACATTGTCGACACGGCCGTGGCCGCGGGCAGCTTCAAGACGCTGGCCAAGCTGCTCACGGATGCCGACCTGGTCACCATCATGAAGAGCCCTGGTCCCTTCACGGTGTTCGCGCCGACCGACGAGGCGTTCGCCAAGGTGCCGAAGGAGACGCTCGATGCACTGGCCAAGGACAAGGCCAAGCTTCAGGCCGTCCTCAAGTACCACGTGCTCACGTCGAAGTGGACGTCCGACGACCTGAAGCTCGTCAAGTCGACGGGGACCGCCGAAGGGCGATCGGTTGCGTTCGGAGCGACTGGTGGGACCATAACAGTCAATGGCGCGAAGGTCATCAAGACCAACGTCGACTGCACGAACGGGATGATCCACGTGATCGACGCGGTGCTGATCCCGAAATAGCGCCGGGGTCGTCAGCCTGCTTGGAGTGCGGACGTGTCCAGGCTCCGGAATTGCGCGTCCGCCGGGACGTCAATGAGGAACGTGTCGCGCAGCAGGGGAATGAGCGCCTCGCGTGCGACCGGGCGCACGTCGGCCCCATGTGGTCCCGCGACCGTGAGTTCGAGTCCGCGCAGCGCGAAGCGGGCCTCAGGCGTCGAGCGCTGGGCCGTCAGCGTAAGCACGAAGCGGCTCTGCGGCCACGTGCTCGTGAACCAGTTGGCCATCTCGAAGTCGACGGGATAGCGCGGCTCCGGGGCGAAGGCGTACAGGTCGCACCACCTCCCGTCGCGATCGAGCTGCAGCACCTGCTGGGCTCCCTCGGACGCGAGGCGGTAGCGCCAGTGTGCCTGCGGTTGCGCCGATCCCCCGAACGCTACCGGCTCGAGCGGGCCATCGGCGCCAAACCCCACGTCGCACAGCCACCGCACGCCATCGAGCGTGACGACCAGCACCATGTGCGTGCGAGGGAGGATGCGAGTCCCGTCCGCACGGACGCGGGCCTCGCACGCCACCACATCGAAGCCGATCGACCGCAACGCGTGCAGGAGCAGCGTGTTCTGTTCGAAGCAGTACCCGCCGCGTCTCTGCCGGACGAGCTTTGCCTGCAGACTGGCCAGGTCCAGCCGGACTGGACGACCCAGCTGGATGTCCAGGTTCTCGAAGGGAATCGTGGCCACGTGGGCGCGGTGAATCGCCCGCAGGGTGGCGAGACCGTCCGCGACCTGTGCCGTCAGGCCGAGGCGCGCCCCGTAGGCCTGCAGGTCGAAGGCCGCCCGCTCGCGCGCCAGCCGGGCCACGGCCTGCCTGACGAGGCGGCCGATCTGCTGCACGGCCTCACGGTAGCCACCGATGGGTCCGCCATACGGGTCATCGACTTCCTCTCCAGCCGACCCCGCGAAGTCGCCGAGCAAGTGCACCTCGCCGGCCAGCCCGAATGCGGCCACCCGATCGTGCACCCAGCGGTCCAACGCGAGCACGACGTCGCTTGGATCACCGGCCAGCAAGCGCTGTGCGCGGTGACCGCCGATATTGAGCCCAAGACTCTCCCGGCAGACGTCGGTGACCTCGTCCACCGGGCCGTCGCCGTCCCAGGCGACCACGCCGGCGGAGGCGACCTCGACGTCTCCGAGCACGGCGTGAAACGCGGCTTCGCGTCGAAAGACGGCCTCGGCCACCGGACTTCGACAGATGTTGCCGGCGCAGACGAAGAGGACCTTCATGCAGGCACGCACGCCTTCCCGGCCACGTCGGTGGTTCAGCGCGGCATCGCCGCCATCACCCGCGCTGGCGTCATCGGCAACTGAAGGACCCTCGCGCCCACCGCGTCGAAGATCGCGTTGGCGATCACGGCTCCCATCGTGACAATGGCCGGTTCGCCGCCGCCTTGGGCCGGCAGACCCGGCGAGTCGAGAATGATCGTTTCCATCGCAGGGAGCCAGGAGAAGCGCGGGAGTTCGTACGTGTCGAAGTTGCGGTCCAGGACCTCGCCCTGCTTGAACCGGACTTCCTCGGCCAGGGCATAGCCGAGGCCCATCGTGATGCACCCTTCCATCTGCTGGTGCGCGCCCTCGGGGTTGACGAGGACGCCCATGTCCTGCGCGCAGACGACGCGGCTCACCTTCACGGCGCCCGTCGCCTTGTCGACCGCGACCTCGGCCATGGTCGCCACGTAGGTGCCGGCATCGGTCCCGCACGCCACGCCCACCCCGCGCCCGCTGGGGGCCGGCTTCGGCGTCCAGCGGAAGGCGCTGGCAGCGGCTTCCAGCACGCGCCGCATTCGGGCGTCGGAGAGGTTTCTCAGGCGGAACTCCACGGGGTCGACGCCCACCTGTGCGGCCATGACGTCGAAGTGCGACTCGCGCGCGAAGGCGTTGCTGTTGGCCGCCGGCGCGCGCCAGGGCCCGATGGCAAACGGGTGGAGGCCGGGGGTGCTGGCGTTCCACCCGCCGCGGACAACGGTGCGGTGGTGCGGGATGTCGTAGAAATGCGCGGCGCCACGTTCCCCGGCGCCGACAACGAGATAGTCCCAGAGCACGACACGGTTGGACGTATCGAGACCTCCTCGGACCTTCACGACCGCCGCGGGCCGAAACGTGTCGAAGAAGAACTCCTCCTCGCGGCTCCAGACGACGCGCACGGGTCGGTCGGCGAGCTTCGCGAGACGCGCCGCCTCGATCGCCTGGCGCGAGGCACTCTTGCCGCCGAAGCCTCCGCCGACATAGGGCGTCACCACGCGGACGCGATCCGGATCCGGGGGAAGGCCCAGCGCCTGGCTGAGCTGAGACTGCAGCGGGAAGGGCGTTTGCGTCGACGCCCACACCGTCAGCTTGCCCTCGTCGAAGGCCGCAACCGCGGCGTGCGGCTCCATCGGCGCGTGCGCGACGTAGCTGTTGAGATAAGTCTGCTCGAACGTGCGCGACGCGAGGCGTTCACCCTCGGCAAGCGCGCCGCCCTCGGCCACGGTCTGGCCCTCCGGCGCAGCCGCGAGCAGGTGCTCGAAGATCGTCGTGTGATCGAGTGCCGAGGTCGACGGGCTGAACTCGGCCCTGACGAGGGCGAGCGCCCTGTCGGCTTCGTCGCGGTGCTCGTGGAGTACGGCCACGAGGTCGCCATCCCTCACGACGCGCACCCCCGGCTGCCGCTCGGCCACAGACGTGTCGACGCTCGTGAGGGACGCGCCGTGTGCGCGCGGACGCAGGATCCGCGCGTGCAGGGCCTTGGGCGGCGCGATGTCGCCCGCGAACTTCGCCCGGCCCGTGACTTTCTCAATCGCGTCGCGTCGAGGCGCCGAGGTGCCGACCACCGTGAACGAGGCCACGGGCTCGAGCGCCGGTTGCCCGTCCACGCGTCGCTCGATGCGCTTGCCCTCGGTCAACTGGCCGTAGGTGACGCGCGTCGACGGGTCGGTCCGGTGCAGCACGGCGCCCGCCTCCACTCTCAGTTGTCCCACGGGGACCTCGAAGCGTTCGGCGGCCAGTTGCAGCAGCACGGCCTTCGCCTCGGCAGCAGCCGTCCGGAGGATGGGGCCGAACTGGCGGATGCTCAGGGATCCGAACGTCCCCATGTCCCACGGGCAGACGTCGGTGTCGCCCATGACGATGTCGATGGCCGACAGCGGAACGTCGAGTTCCTCTGCCACCAACTGCGGGAGCGAGGTCATGGCGCCCTGGCCCATCTCGATCTTGCCGACGAAGCACGTCACTCGGTCGTTGGCGCCGATGTGGAGGTAGGCGTTCAGATCGGTGGGATAGCCACGGCGTCCGGTGGGCAGCCGCGCAGGCTCCTGCGCGTCGAGCAGGTGCTCGAGACTCAGCATCACGAGGAGCCCGCTGCCCGTGAGCCTCAGGAACTCGCGCCGATCGACGGTGGTCACCAGGCCCCAGCCTTCCGGCACTTCCGTCAGGTCGTCACGGTCGCTCATCGCACACCTCCTCGCACGGTGGCGGCGGCCGACTCGATGGCCCTGACAACCCGGACGTGCGCCCCGCATCGACACAGATGTCCGTCCAGTGCTCGCACGATGTCGGCCCGGGTGGGTGTCGGGTTCTTCGCGAGCAGCGCGTACGCGCCGAGGATCATGCCGGGGGTGCAGTAGCCGCACTGGAAGCCGAGGTGCTCCACGAACGCCTGCTGCAACGGGTGGAGGCGGCCCCCTGAAGCGAGGCCCTCGATGGTGACCACGCGTCTGCCGTCGACGGCCTTCATCGGCGTCGCGCACGAGCGCACCGCCTGGTCATCGACCAGCACCGTGCACGATCCGCAGATGGCCTGGCCGCACCCGAACTTGGTGCCGGTCAACCCCAGGTCGTCTCGCAGGACCCAGAGCAGCATCCGGTCCTCGTCGACGGTGAGACGGGTGGACGT
>JAFNAJ010000192.1 GCA_017860085.1 Acidobacteriota bacterium
TCGACGCGGCGCGCCAAGTCGGGCGCATTGATCTCGCGGTCGTTCCACCCGGCCCGCATCTTGACGGTGACCGGGATCGACACCGCGCGGGCCATGGCGCGGACAATCGCAGCCGCATGCTCGGGCTCGCGCATCAGGCGGCACCCGGCGTTGTGCTTGGCGATCTTTGGCACAGGGCAGCCCATGTTGACGTCGACGACGTCGGCGCCAATCTTCTCGACGATGCGAGCTGCCTCCGCCATCCGGTTCGGATCGCCGCCGAAGATCTGGATGGACACGGGCCGCTCTTCCTCGGTGTACTCGGCGTACTCGAGGGTGCGGTCGATGCCCCGCGTGAGCCCTTCCGAGCTCACCATCTCGGTGACGACCAGGCCGCAGCCTCCGTGGCGCTTCACCAGCCGCCGGAATGCGGTGTCGGTCATCCCGGCCATCGGCGCGACGCCGAAGGCGGGATCGAGCGTGAGGGATCCGATCTTCACGACTGGGTGGACGGGACCTGCGCGAGGACCTTGTCGTAGAGCTTCTTCGCCTCGTCGCTCTTCCACTCGATGATGGCCTGCCCACGCAGCTTGACCAGGTAGGCGCGCAGCGCCGTGCCGCGCTTCTGTCCGTAGACCTTCTCGGCGATCTGATCCCGCGCCTGGTCGAAGGGCAGCACCGTGGTCGGCGTCGCCGACTCGAGCTTGAAGAGCTGGTAGCCACGCTGGGTGCGGACGGGCTGCGACACCTCGCCAACCTTCAACGGCTCGATGATCGCCCGAAGGGCGGGCGCCAGTTCGTCGATGTTCAGGGGTCCAATCAGCCCGCCATTGGCCTTCGACGCCGCGCTCGACTCCTTCGACGCGATCTCGCCGAAATCCTCACCAGCGACCGCCCGTGCCCGCAGCGCCTCGGATTGGGCCTTGGCCGCCTCGTCGGCGCCGACGTTGATGGCAGGCTGGCCGCCGGGGCCGGTCGAGGGCTCCACCTCCACGAGGATCTCGCGGATCGTGATCGCGCTCGGCGTGGTGAACTCGCCGGCGTGGGACTGGTAGTACGTGCGCTCCTCTTCCTCGGTCACCGACACCTTGCCGACGGCGTCGCCCTGGATGCGCGACATCACCATCTGGCGCTCGAGCTGCTTGCGGAGGTCTGCGAGCGTCAACCCTTCCTGCTTGAGGGCATTCTGGAAGGCCTGCTCGTCCTCGAGCTTGTTCTCCTTCCGGATGCGTTCCAGGATGTTGGCGAACTGCTCGTCCGACATCTTGTAGCCGCGATCGCGCGCCTGTTGCATCACCAGCATCTCGTCGACGGCATCGACGAGCAACTGCGGCGTGATGTCTTCGAGCGCGCGACGCAGCGTCTCGTCGTTCTTCAGGTCCTCGGGCGTCACGCCGCGGTTCCGCTGCCGCAGGGCCTGGATCTGCCGCTGCTCGAGGTCGGTCTTGGTGAAAATCTCTCCGTTCACCTTCACGAGGACCTGCTCGAGGATCTCGGCCCGGAGTGTCAGGCTGGCAACGGCGACAACGAGCGCAGCAACAGCAGCTTTCCTCAGCAGCATCGTGGGGGAATCCAATTCAGGGTCTCAGGTTGTCAGCCTTCCAGTTTATCAGTCTCTCAGGCTGTGAGTCAGGCCCGCGTCAGAATCCTGCAGGAGCTCGCCGAGCAGCGTTTCGACCCGTTCAAACAGTCCGCCTGCCACGAGCGGGTCCTCCGGGGCCTGGCGCAGGATGGCCTCCTTGGAAAACCCGGGCGTCGTGGCCCCCGTCTTCGCTCTCGCAGTCCACCACGAGACGGCGCTGCGGTCCGGCGCGCGTCGGGGGCCGACTGCGCCAGTGCCCCGGCCCACGGGCTTCGTCGCCGCCCTCGGGGCGGCCAAGTCGAACACCAGGGCGCCTGGCGGCACCAGCCGCAGGTCCGGCCTGCGGCTCACGAGCGCGGCCAAGCGGGTCGGGTCGAGCGGCGCGTCCTGCCTGAACCTTACGACGATGGTCTGGCCATCGCGGTCGATGTGCTCGGCGCGCAGGCGTTCAGCCAGCATCCGGATGCGGGCGTGGGCGGCCAGCACGAGCAGGGCGTCAGGCGGCGGACCATACCGGTCGCGCACGTCCTCGAGCACCGACTCCAGCTGGTCCTCGGTGCGGCTCGCCGCGACTCGCCGGTAGACGGTGAGCCGCTGGTTCATGTCGGGGATGTACTGCTCGTCAATCCGCAGCTCGACCTTGAGGTTCACGCTGGCGCGCACCTCCTCCTCGAGCGGCTCGCCCTTCAGCTCGCGCACGGCGTCCTCGAGCAGCTTCATGTACATCTCGAAGCCCACCGCCTCGATGTGCCCGCTCTGCTGGCCGCCGAGCAGGTTGCCCGCGCCGCGGATCTCCAGGTCGAGCGCTGCCACGCGGAAACCGCTGCCGAGGTCGCTGAACTCCTTGATGGCAGCCAGCCGCTTGCGCGCCACAGGCGGCAGGCCGTCAGCGGGCGGCGTGAGCAGGTAGGCATAGGCGCGGCGGTCCGAGCGGCCAACGCGTCCACGCAACTGGTAGAGCTGCGCGAGCCCATAGCGATCGGCCCGGTTGATGACCATCGTGTTGGCGTTGGGGATGTCGAGGCCGTTCTCGATGATCGTCGTCGCCAGCAGGACGTCGAAGGCACCCCCGACGAAGTTCACCATCACCCGCTCGAGCTCGTCCTCGGCCATCTGGCCGTGGCCGATCCCGATCCGCGCACTCGGCACCAGACGCTGGAGCAGGTTGCCCATCGAGTAGATCGACTCGACGCGGTTGTGGACGAAGTACACCTGCCCGCCACGCTCGATCTCGCGGCGCACTGCGTCGGCGATCACTTTCTGGTCGAACTTGACGACGTGCGTCTGGATCGCGATGCGGTCGCGCGGTGGCGTCTCGATCACCGACATGTCGCGGATGCCGACGAGCGACATGTTCAGCGTGCGAGGAATGGGGGTCGCGCTCATGGTGAGCACGTCCACGTTCTTCCGCAGCTGCTTCAGGCGCTCCTTGTGCGCGACGCCGAACCGCTGCTCCTCGTCGACGACCAGCAGGCCGAGGTCGTGGAACTTGACGTCCTTCGAGAGCAACCGATGCGTGCCGACGATGATGTCGAGCCGGCCATTCACCAGGTGCTCGAGCGTCGCCTTCTGCTCGGCCTTCGACCTGAAGCGGCTCACCATGTCGATGCGCACGGGAAACGCGGCAAACCTGGCCTGGAGCGTCTTCAGGTGCTGCAGGGCCAGCACGGTGGTTGGCGCCAGGAAGGCCACCTGCTTGCCGTCCATGACCGCCTTGAAGGCGGCGCGCATGGCCACCTCGGTCTTGCCGTACCCCACGTCGCCGCACAGCAGGCGATCCATGGGCGAGGAGGCCTCCATGTCGCGCTTGATGTCCTCGATGGCCGCCTGCTGGTCGGGCGTGAGGTCGTACTCGAAGGCCGCCTCGAACTCCTCCTGCCAGTGCGTGTCGGAGCCAAAGGCGAACCCGTCGATCGCCTTGCGCGCGGCGTAGAGCTTGAGCAGCTCTTCGGCCATGTCGCGCATGGCCTTCTTGACGCGCGTCTTGGCCTTCTCCCACGAGGTGCCCCCGAGGCGATCGAGCGCCGGCCGCGTCGCGCCGGAGTACTTCTGCACCAGGTCGAGACGCTCGACGGGCACGAACAGCTTGGCCTCGTCCGCGTAGCGGAGCTCCATGAACTCCACGGGCTCGGAACCCACCTCGAGCTTCTTGAGCCCCACGAACATGCCGATCCCGTGGTCCACGTGCACCACGTGATCGCCGATCTTGAGGTCGCGGAAGTCGGAGAGGAACGCGCGCGCGGCCGCTCGACGCCGCTCGCGGGCGTGGCGCTCCTCTTCGAAGACGTCGCTCTCGGCATAGAGCAGCAGCCCGGCCTCGGGCAGCCTGAAGCCTCGGCTCAGGTGTCCCGTGACGAGGAGCACCGAGACCCCGTGGGTAGCCTCGGCGCCCTCGATGGGCATGGCCGTGAGTTCGTACTCGTGCAGCAGCTCGAGCGCCCGCTCGGTGCGGCCGCTCGTCGCGACGACGAAGAGGACTGTGTCGCCTTGCTCACGCGCGCGCCGGATGTCGGCCACCCAATCGGGCAGGCGGCCACGGAACCCGCCCACGGGCTGGCACTGCACCGCCCGCGCCTGCAACCCTCGCGCGTCGGCACGATCGCCTCCCGCCTCGATTTCCAGTTCCTCGAGCGTCGTGACCGGCCCGAGCCCCTCGGCCAGCCGGCTCCACGCCACGATCAGCGTCTCCGGGTCGGGTGCCGACTGCCCTCGTGCGACGGCGTCCGCGAAGCTGGTGCGGACGTTCTCATCGAACGCGCGGCCCTGGGTGTCGACGTCGGCTGGTTCGCTGAGGACCACGCGCGGTCGCGTGCGCCGCGTGAGGTACTCGAGCACGTCGGAGGATCGATCCATTGCCGCGGGCGCGGACGCCTTGTTGGCCTCTGCGCCGCGGTCCACCTCGAAGATCTCGCGCAGCGGCACGACCGGGGCGTGGTCAATCGACTCCACCGACCGCTGGGTGGCCGGGTCGTAGTGACGAATCGACTCCACGCTCTCGCCCACGAACTCGACGCGGATGGGCAGATCATCGCCTGCGGGAAAGACGTCGACCACGCCTCCACGCACGCAGTACTCGCCGTGGACATCCACAGGGTCCTCGCGGGTGAACCCGGCATCGGCCAGCAGGTCGCCCAGCGTGTCGGGCGCGATCTCGGTGCCCGGCTGGAGGACGGCGGTGGCGCGCAGGAGGCGTTCAGGCGGACTCAGCCGTGGCGCCAGCGCCGCGGCCGACGCCACGATGATGCGGGCCTGTCCGGTGGCGAGAGCGTGCAGCGCCCGCGCGCGCGCCGAGGCCACGTCGAGGTGCGGGGCGAGGCCACGGTAGGGGTCGACCTCGTGCGAGGGAAACGGCAGCACGCAGCGTTCGAGCACGGCTGGGGCAAGGCCTTCGAGTGCCCCCAGGAAGAAGCGCGCGTCGCGGACCATGGCGTCGACGGCCGCGTCGGTCGGCACCACGACGAGCACGGGAGCGTCGCTCGCCAGCGCCGAGATCGACAGCGCCTGGGCTGGTGGCGTGACGCCGCTCAAGTTGGCCGTGGGCAGGAGTCCCGCGCGCACGACCGCCGATTTGAGCAGGGCGCGCAGTGACAGGGAGGTGGACGTGGCGCTCGACATGGCGAGCGGTACCGGCTACGCCAGCACCGAACCGAACAAGGCGCTGATGACCCCGATGCGGACGAGGCTGGCCACGGTCGGCGCGTCCGCCTTCGCCCGGTACCAGGTCCAGGCGAGCACGCTGGACCCGGCAAAGAGCACGGCAATCCACGCGAGGGTGGCGGTGAGATCCTGGGGTCCGAGCAACCGTCCCAAGCTGCTGTTCCAGCGCGAGCCGTAAAGGAGCGAGACGTGCGCGACGTACACGAGCAGTGACTCGGCCGCCAGAGCACGCACCAGGCTCGGCGCGCCGGTGGCGCCGCGGCTCAGCCTCGCGATCAGTCCCAGGACGATGAGGACGCCTCCACCGCGCACAAGGAACACGGCAGGGCTCGATCGCCAGACGTCGGCCTGCACATAAGCCGACCAAGGCAGCAACAGCGACACGGTGCCTGCGGCGAAGGTGGTCGCGCCGAGCGTCATCAGCCAGCGCGAGGGCGCCA
>JAFNAJ010000193.1 GCA_017860085.1 Acidobacteriota bacterium
TGCGCAGAAGGCGATCACGAGCGGGAACTGATAGTTCAGCGGCGTCAGGATGTTCGTGGGCGAGTCGCCGATCCGGTAGGCGAGCTGCGTGGCCTCCGGCGAGATCCCGGCCGTCATCAGCATCGGCACGAAAATCGAGGCCAGCATGGCCCATTTCGCCGATGCCGACGCGACCAGCAGGTTGATGACGCTGGTGAGGCCGATGAGCCCACCCAACGTGACGAGCGGCGGCAGGGCCAGCGACTTCAGCGCGAGGCCACCTTCGAGCGCCACCAGGGCGCCGAGGTTCGACTCGCCGAAGGCTCGGATGAACTGCGCGGCGAAGAACACCAGCACCATGAAGTAGCTCATCCGCGACATCGTCTGGCTCATTCCGCCGATGACGTCTTTGTGGCTGGTGAAGCGGCCGGACCGGTAACCGAACACCAGCCCCGGGATGACGGTCAGCAGGAAGAGCAGCGGAACGAGCCCTTTCATCAGCGAGGCATCGGAGCCGAGGAGGCTGCCGTCGGTGGCGCGCAATGGTGACGATCGCGGCGCCGCCGCCAGCGCAATCACCGCCACGACCACGAGCGCCGCGACTCCCGCCCACAGCAACGAACGGCGTTCGCGTGTCGACGGCTCCTCGACGCGAGGCAGGTCGGCCGGATCGCCGTCCACGGCAATCCGCGACAGCCGCGGCTCCACGATCTTGTCGACAATCAGCCAGCAGATCAGCGTGGTCGTGACACTGGCCGCCACGGCGAAGGCCCAGTTGCAGAGCGGATTCACCGTGCGCGACGGGTCTAGGATTTGAGCGGCCTTCTGCGTGAAGCCCTGCAGGATCATGTCGACGCCCGTGGGCGCCACACCGGCCACGAGGAAGTTGTTGGCGGCAAACGCCGCGAGCACGCCGGCCAGTGGATGGCGGCCCGCCGCGAAGAAGGCCGCCCCGCCGAGCGGCGCCATCACCAGCAACGTCGCGTCCCCGCCCACCGAGCCCAGAATCGTGATGAAGACCAGCATGGGCGTCAGCAGGCTGCGGGGCGCCACCTCCAGCATCCGCCGCAGTCCCGCCCCGACGAGCCCGGAGTGCTCCGCGACGCCCACCCCCAGCGCCATCACGAGCACGATCCCGAGCGGAGGAAACCCGGTGAACGTGGTCACAACGCTCTCGAGCATCCGGGTCAGCGCCTGCGGCGTCAGTTGGTTGAGCACGCGCAGCGGTTGCCCGGTGCGAGGGTCCACGACGCCGAAATCGACCGACGAGAGCACCGCGGAGGCGACCCACACCAACGCCAGGGCGATGAGGAAATGCAGGGCAGGATCCGGAAGCCTGTTGCCCGTCCGCTCCACCCAGTCCAGCAACCCTCCCGACCTGCGTGTCATGTCCGGCTCCTCTACGCCTGGCCCGTCAGGGGTAGACGTATCGTCCCCCGATCCCCAGCGGCACGCCGAGCCCCCACCAGAGCAACAGCATGATTGTCTGCAGCACCAGGTAGCCGACGCCGAACGGCAGCAGCAGCGACATGAGCGTGCCCACGCCGAACCCCGTGGTGTACCGGCGGCAGAAGGCCAGCACGAGCGGGAAGTACGGCATCAGGGGGGTCATGAGGTTCACGGGGCCGTCACCCACGCGGAAAGCGGCCTGCGTCAACTCGGGGGCAATGCCCACGCTCATGAGCATCGGCACGAAAATCGGTGCGAGCAGGGCCCACTTCGCCGAGGCCGACGGCACCAGGAAGTCGATGACCGCCGTGAGCAGGATGACGCCGACGATGGTCACGACCGCCGGCATGGCGAGCGCGTGGAGCGTCTCGGCGCCCCCGAGCGCGATGAGCGCGCCGATGTTCGAGTCGGCAAAGGCCTTCGTGAACTGCGCCGCGAAGAACACCATCACGATGTAGTAGCCCATCGACGACATCGTCGTGGCCATGGCGTCGACGACCTGCCGGTGGTTGCGAATCGTGCCCGCCACCAGCCCGTAGGCGAGCGACGGCACCAGCGTGAACACCAGCATCAGCGGGATGAGCCCCTGCATCACTGGGGAGCCGGCACCGGTGAGCGAGCCGTCGGGCGCACGCATTGGTGAAGCCGCCGGCGTGACGACCCAGGCGAACGCACCGGCCAGCGCCACCGTCACCATGAGCGCGACCCACAGCCCGTGTCGCTCTCGGCGCGTGAGCGGCGGCGCCGACGGCATCAGTTCCGGATCGCCGTCCACCGCCACGTCGCGCAGGCGCGGCTCGACCACGCGTTCGACGAGCCACCACGTCACAGGGATCACCACCACCGCGGTGACGAGTGCCAGCCAGTAGTTGCCCAGCGGGTTGACCTGGTAGGCGGGGGCGATGATCCGCGCGCCGATCTCGGAGAACCCGGCGACGATCGCGTCGAGTGCGTACGGGAAGAAGTTGGCGAACATCGCGCCACTTGTCGGAGCGAACCCCGCGATGATGCCCGCCAGCGGATGCCGGCCGGCCACGTAGAACAGCGCCCCGCCGAGGGGCACCACGATGACGAGCGCGCCGTCGGACATCACGTGGCCGACGAGCGCGGCAAGGGTCACGAGCGGCGTGAGGAGCCGGGGCGACGCGATCGACAGCACGCCGCGCAGCGCCCCGCCGACGAGGCCCGATCGCTCGGCCACGGCAACGCCAATCACCATCACCAGCACCATGCCGAGGGGCGGGAACGCGACGAAGGCCTGCGTCACCCCCACCATGGAGACGGCCAGGGCCTGCAGGGTGAGCTGGTCGATGACCTGGAGCGGTGCCTGCGTCCGCGGGTCGATGAGTCCGAAGTCGCGGCCGGCCAGCAGGCTCGAGAGCACCCACGTGGCGACCAGAGCGCCGAGGAACAGCACGACCGGGTCGGGAAACCGGTTCCCGACGCGCTCGAACCAGTCGAGCACCCGGGCCCCGCGCCCGCGTGGGGGCGGCGCGGGGGCGACGACGTCCTCGGCGGAGGTGTTCATGCGGGGTGTGTCCCGGGCCGTCGGCCTCGCGTGTCAGGGCCGCGCGAACAGCTTCAGGAACTCCGGGTCCCCGTGCAGGCAGGCAAAATCGGGGTCGCGGGTGGCCCAGTCGACGTTGCTGTAGCCGGCCTCGATGGCCCGCTTGAGCATCTCGAGCGCCTCCGCTGTCTCCACCTGCCGCACGGCGTCGTACTCTGTCTCACTACCGCATCGTGGAACAGCTCGGCGGTTCAGGCGGACACGCGAAAGCGAAAGGGGAGCAGGTTCCCATTTGTCGTCTATCGCGGCGTGTACTCCCAGATGTAGTCGGAGTGATCGAAGCAGATCGTCGAGAAGCGCTTGAAGAGGTCGGGCTGCGCAGCCTCGAGCGCCTGGTCGAGCGTGGCCCAGTAGTTGAGCATGGCCTTGGGGCTGGCACCGCGCAGGATCAGGACGCGCCGCGCCTGGCCGCCTGCCATGTGCTGCAGCCAGCTCCATGAGGCGACCTTGCCCTCCTTCACGTGCTGGTTCAGCACCGGCGCGATGGCCGCCGTGACGATCGCATCAGCCTCGGCCTCGTTGCTCTCGCACCGGAGGTACTGGGACAGGCTCGCGGGCGGCGGGGTCGTGGTGGCTGCCGACTGAGCGCCGACCTGCCAGATGTAGTCATCGTGCGAGTTGCAGATGCTGTCGAACTCGTCGCTCACAGCCTGCTGTTTCTGCATGGCCTCGATGTACTGGTTCCGCGCGTCGACCATCTTGTCGAGGTTGGTGCCCTGCAGATACTCGACCCGTCGCCAGGCCCCGCCCATCCAGTGCCGGTTCCAGCCGAAGTCGGTGATGCGGCCCTCCTTGACCTGCTTGTCGAGCAGCGGCGCAATCGTCTCCTTGTAGATCGCGTCGGCGCGCGACTCCTTCCCCACGGCGCAGCGGTAGTACGCCGCGAAGATGTAGCTGGGTGTCTGTTGAGCATAGGCCAGCTGCCCTGTGAGCAGCACGGCACACGTGTACACGACGGTTCGCGGATTGAACATACGGACATCCTCCTGTGTGGGCGAGTTGGCGAGAGCATAGCACAGTGCCGACGGCCCGCGGGCTCCCGCGTAACGGCTTCTACGTGATGGCTCGCTCCGGCGGCCGTGCCGGTGACGCCGCTCAGGCCTGTGCGATCAGCCGATCCTCGAACGTATAGTCGCGCGTTCGCCGGGGCTGTGCCAGGTACCAGGCGAACCCGGCGCGGAGCGCGGTCGCGAAGGGCGTCGGATGGACGCCGAGCACCCGGGGGGCCTTCTCGACGACCTCGGAGTGTGGGGGGATGTCCAGGTACTCGCCGAAGTAGAGTCGATCCCCGACCAACTGGCCGCCCGCGGCGGCGATCGCCCGGCGCGACACCGACACGAACGTTGGCTCGATTCCAGCGATGCCGGCCAGCGCCTCGACGAACGTGCGCTGCGTCATGGGCTCCACGTGGGCCACGTTGAACGCCTGCCCCACGGCGTCGGGCACCTCGATGGCGCGCACGCACGCCTCTGCCACGTCTTCCACGTAGGCCCACTGCGTCGGCGCGTCGCCACCATCGGGCAGGACAATCGCGCGGCCGTCACGCAGGCGATCCCAGAAGAACTGCTCCCGGTCGAACGGCTGTCGCGGCCCGTGCACGTAGGGAGGGCGGAACGTGACAACCGGAAACCCGGAGGCCTCGTGCATCCGGAAGAGCGCACGCTCGGCCGACGCCTTGTGATCGACGTATGGGTTCGGCACGCCCTCGGGCGCGAGGGGGTCGCTCTCCCGGTGCGCGAGCCCCGGGCCGTACGCCGCGATGCTCGACATGAACACGTAGCGCTGCAGCCGGTCGCCGCAACTCCGTGCGGCGACCTCGACCTGGCTGGCGGGCGTGCCCTTCTCCCAGTCGTAGGCCAGGTCGAAGACGACGTCGGCGCGTTCGCGCTTCAGCAGGTCCGAGATGGCGGCCAGATCGGCCCGGTCGGCCTGCAGGTTCCTGACCTCGGGTGCAAGGTCGTGGTGATCGCGTCGATGGACGACCGCCACGTCGTGGCCGCGCGCGAGGAGGCGCTCCACGATGGTCCGGCCCATGAACTGCGTGCCGCCGATGACGAGCGTGCGCATGCCCTCGATGATAGGCCACTCTCGCCCGAGGCGCCTGGCCCGTCAGGGGTAGACGTCCTCGAGGGCACCCCGCCCAGGAGTTCCTTCCCGCCGTCCACGTGGAATCCTCGGCCACCGGCCGCACCAGGGGTCCAAACGCCGTGGCCAGACCCCGGGCAGTCAGGTCGCTTGACTGCCCGCCAGAGGGCGCTATCCTGAGCGCAGCCCCCACCTCGACCGATGGCCCTCGCAGCCGGGACGCATCTCGGGCCGTATGAGATCGTGGCCGCCCTGGGGGCGGGCGGGATGGGGGAGGTCTACCGCGCGCGCGATACGCGGCTCGAGCGGGAGGTCGCGTTGAAAGTACTGCCCGCCGAGGCGGTGGCCGATCAGACCGCCCGGGCGCGGCTCATGCGTGAAGCGCGCCTGGCCTCCCAGCTCAATCATCCCCACGTCTGCACGGTGTACGACGTCGGCGAGGCCCGCGACCAGACGTACGTCGCAATGGAACTGGTCGAGGGGCAGACGCTGAGCGAGCGGCTGGCCCATGGCGCGTTGCCGCTCGACGAGGTCCTCACGTACGGCCAGCAACTGGCCGACGCGCTGGCGCACGCGC
>JAFNAJ010000194.1 GCA_017860085.1 Acidobacteriota bacterium
TGGCGACCGGGGGTGCTGGCGTCTCGTCGGCCTCCTCGGCACGACCCACGTGGGCGGAAATGACGCCGGCGAGGATGGCGAACGAAAGGGTGAGCAGCAGGCGATTCATGGAACCTCCGTGGACGGGCGACCGAGGGCCAACGCCCGATTCTACGGACGTCGTCACGCCTGTGCAAACCGAGTGTCGGCCGGCCCTTCCTGGCGAAATCAGACCACGTTGTAAGATGGGCGCACCTTCCAATGCCCAGCACAATGACGAGACTCCTGCTTCTTCCCACAATCGTCGCCGCGGCCGTGACCTGGCAGGGATTGGCGCTGGCCCAGCCGTCCGTCACGCGCTACGTGCGGTTCACCGCGAAGGGCCTCGTCTCGCAGGGCGTGCTCGACGGCGACACCATCCGGGAGTTGGCCGGCGACCTGTACTCCGATCCTGCGGCGACCGGTCGGACCTACCGGCTGCGGGACGTGCGCCTGCTGGCCCCGTGCGAGCCCTCGAAGGTCATCGCGGTCGGCCTCAACTACCGCAGCCACATCGGCGACCGGGCGGTTGCCGCCTACCCGGGGCTCTTCGCCAAGCTCCCCTCGTCCGTCGTGGGCCCCGGCGACGACATCGTGCTGCCGCCCGATGCCGAGAATGCGCACTACGAGGGCGAGTTGGTGGTCGTCATCGGCAAGCGCGCGAGGAACGTGTCCGAAGCGTCGGCTGCCGATTATGTCTTCGGCGTGACGGCCGGCAACGACGTGAGCGAGAGGAACTGGCAGCGAAACGACCTGCAGTGGTTCCGCGCGAAGGCGAGCGACACGTTCGGGCCGCTGGGCCCCGTCATCGCCCGCGGCCTCAACTACGACGACCTGCTCGTGCAGACGCGCGTCAACGGCGAGGTGCGCCAGTCGGAGCGCACGAAGGACCTCATCTTCGGGGTGGCGGCGATCGTCAGCTACGTGAGCCGCTACGTGACGCTGGAACCCGGCGACGTGATCTACACCGGCACGCCACAGACGACCCAGGCGCTCAAGCCCGGCGATGTCGTGGAGGTCGAAGTCGAAGGAGTCGGCGTGCTCAGGAATACGGTGACCAGGGGTCACCGATAGGGCTGCGCGTCAGCTCTTTGATGCGGGCGGCGCGGGCGATCCGGTCGATTTCTTCGGCCCGGCCGCACGCTTCCGCCAGTAGCGCGCCAGTCCCAGGTAGCAGTGGTCGAGCGGCACGGCGAGCTCGTAGCTCGTCACCTCAGCCTCCGTCATGTGCCGCCGCAGCTCGAGACGCGCTTCCTGCTGGTAGTGCCGAGCCTGGTCCTCGTCGGTCCCGCCGAGGTCAAGCGCTGCCTTGGCGATGCGCGCGTTGGTGCGCAAGCGCTCGAGAAGCTCCTGCAGGTGATTGGCCGGCGACTGGCTCGGCCCGAAGTGCGTCAGGAAGAGTGTCTCGGGCTGCCACGCGAGAATCCGCTCGGCGCTGATGGACCAGGCGTCGAGGTCGATGTCGGGCGGCGGGGTTGGCGGCTGGATGAACGGCGCCGACCCGATACGCACGCCGGCCGTGTCGCCGACGAAGGCGATGCGGCTGCGCGCGTCGAAGTAGCTCACGTGGTGCGAGGCGTGTCCGGGCGTGTAGGCCACGTCGAGCACCCGGCCGGCCACGGCGAGCGTCTCTCCTCCCGACAGGACGTGCACGCTGCCAGCCGGCACTGCCTCGAAGGTGCCCCAGAGCCGGTCCATCTGGTCGCCGTAGAGCCGCGAGGCGCTTTCGAGCAGTCGCGAGGGGTCAACCATGTGAGGCGCGCCCCTCTCGTGCACGTAGACGCGGACGCGGGGGTTCATCCGGACGAGGCTGCCCGACACCCCGGCGTGATCGAGATGGATGTGCGTGAGCAACAGCGACGTCACGTCATCGATCGAGACCCCGAGCTCTCCCAGCCTGTGCTGCAAGGTGGCCAGGCACGAGGTCGGGCCCGGGTCGACGAGCGTGACGCCGTCCGGGCCATCGAGCACGGCTGTCGCGATGACGCGGGCAATGCCCTGGAAGTTGAGGTCGACGAAGCGGATGCCCTGTGCCAGGACCGTCATGATCGGGGATCGTAGCACCGCCGGCCGCCCGACGGTGGCTATACTGGAAGGAGGTCGGTGACGACTGGCGCGCGCGACACATGGCAGACGTCGAGAGAAAGACCGGCGGCGAGGTCAGGGAGCGGACGAAGCTCGAAACCAGGGAGCCTACGCTCTACAAGGTCATCCTGCACAATGACGATTACACGACGATGGAGTTCGTGGTGCAGGTGCTCGAGGGCATCTTTCACAAGTCGCCGGCCGAGGCGTTTCGGATCATGATGCACGTGCACACCGAAGGCCAGGGTCTCTGCGGCCTCTACTCGTTCGAGATCGCCGAGACCAAGGTGGCCACGGTGCACGACCTCGCGCGGCAAGAGGGGTTCCCCCTGCGCGCGAGCATCGAGGAGGAATAGCGCCTCGGCGCTCGACCCCCGGGGCCGGGGATCGGGAGGTCGGGGCGGCAAGCGGTTGGGAAGGTAGTCACGATGTTCAGTTCCGCTGTGGAGCTCATCTTGAGTGTTGCGTGGCGTGAGGCGACGTCGCGACGTCACGCGCACCTGACGGTGGAGCACCTGCTGTTTGTCCTCGCCCACGACCTCGAGGGCGAGAAGATCCTCAAGGCGGCCGGCGCCGACCTCCGTCGCCTGCGCGCCGACCTCGAGCACTATCTGCAGACCAGCGTCGAGCAGTTGCCACGCGGCAAGCAACGCGAGCCTGAGCAGACCCTCGCCTTCCGCCGCGTGCTCCAGACGGCGGTCATCCACGTCCAGAGCTCGGGCAAGGGTGAGGTCGAAGCCGGTGACCTGCTCGCGGCGCTCATGCAGCAACCCAAGAGCTTCGCTGCCACCTTGCTCTCGTCGCAGGGCGTGACGCGGCTCGACATCTTGAACTACATCTCGCACGGGGTCTCGAAGGTCCCGATCGACGCCGACCACGCCGATCACGGCGATGCCGACGACGACCACGGGGCGGCGCCCGAGGGCACGGGCGAGGAAGGGGCGGCCACCGCGCGCGACCCGCTGGGCGCCTACACGATCAGCCTCACCGCCCGGGCAAAGGAGAACCTGCTCGACCCGCTCATTGGCCGGGCGATCGAGTTGCAGCGCACGTTGGAGATCCTCTGCCGGCGCCGCAAGAACAACCCGGTGTTCGTCGGTGATCCCGGCGTCGGCAAGACGGCCATGGCCGAAGGCCTGGCGATGCGGTTGCTCGACGCCGACGTTCCGCCCCTGCTCGCGGGTGCCGAGGTGTTCGCGCTCGACACCACCGCCTTGCTTGCCGGCACGCGCTTCCGCGGCGATTTCGAGGAGCGATTCAAGGCCGTCGTCGCTGCGCTGGCCAAGCGGCCCAAACCCGTTCTGTTCATCGACGAGATTCACGCCACGGTAGGCGCCGGCGCCACCTCGGGAGGCACGCTCGACCTGGCCACGCTGATCAAGCCCGTCCTGACGGCCGGCGAGCTGCGCGTGGTCGGCTCGACGACGTTCGAGGAGTTCAAGCACATCGAGAAGGATCGCGCGCTCGCGCGGCGGCTGCAGAAGGTGGTCATCGAGGAGCCGTCGGTCGACGAGACGATGAAGATCCTCCAAGGTCTGCGCAGCCGCTATGAGACCCACCACGCGGTGACGTATCCCGACGCCACGCTCGAGGCGGCGGTGCGGCTGGCCAAGCGCCACCTCCGCGACTCGCGACTGCCAGACAGCGCCATTGATCTCATCGACGAAGCCGGCGCGATGCTGCGGCTCAAAGCCTCGGCCGAACAGGCAACGCCTTCGCTCGAGCCGGAAGCCCGGAGCCTGGAACCGAGCCCCGAGGTGGCGGTGACCGCCATCCCGGTGACGCCCGAGGACATCGAGCGCATCGTGGCCCGCATCGCGCGGATTCCCGAGAAGCAGGCCAACGCGTCGGACAAGCAGCGGCTCAGGTCGCTCGAGGAATCGCTCGGCCGGGTGGTCTTCGGCCAGGAGGGCGCCGTCCGCCAGGTGACGCAGGCCATCAAGCGGTCGCGCGCGGGGCTCGGGCAGCCGGATCGACCGGCGGGCTGCTTCCTCTTCACCGGACCGACTGGGGTTGGCAAGACCGAGCTCGCCAAGCAGCTCGCCATTCACCTGGGGAACGAGTTCATCCGCTACGACATGTCCGAATACATGGAGAAGCACGCCGTGGCCCGCCTCATCGGCGCGCCGCCCGGCTACGTGGGCTTCGAGCAGGGCGGCCTGCTCGTCGACGCGGTCCGCCAGCACCCGTACGCCGTGCTGCTGCTCGACGAGATTGAGAAGGCCCACCCCGACCTCTACAACATCCTGCTGCAGGTGATGGACCACGCCACGCTCACCGACAACAACGGGCGCAAGGCCGACTTTCGCCAGGTGGTCCTCATCATGACGTCGAACGCCGGGTCGCGCGAGATGAGCCAGGCGTCGATTGGCTTTGGTGGCAGCGGCACGGTGTCAGACGAGGATCTGCGCTCGAAGGCCGCCAAGAGCCGGGCGAAGAGCGCGCTCGAGCGCATCTTCAGCCCCGAGTTCCGCAATCGTCTCGACGGGATCGTCACGTTCAACCCGCTCTCCTTCGAAACGATGGAGACCATCGTCGAGAAGTTCGTCCTGCAGCTCGAGGCGCAGCTGGCCGAGCGCAAGATCGCGTTCGTGCTGCAGCCCGAGGCGCGGGCGTGGCTGGCCAAGAAGGGGTATGACCCGGTGTTCGGCGCGCGGCCGCTTGCACGCACGGTCCAGTCGGAGGTGCGCGACCCGCTGACCGACGAGATCCTGTTCGGCAAGCTCGAACACGGCGGCACGGTGACGATTGCCTTGGTGAACGACGCTCTCGATTTCCACATCGAGCCCAGCGCCGCGCCGGCCGCGCCAGCGCCGGCCGAAGCGTGAACGCGGCGGCGCGCCTCACACGGACCATGGAAGAAAACGCGCCTCACGAACCGGAAGTGAAAGTCGTCGACCGCCGCTGGTGGGCGCAAAAGGACGCCGCCGCCGCGGCGCCGACCGGGGCCGAACCCACGGCCGCCGAGCAGGCCGCGTGGACGCCCAGGAAGCCGAGCTACGTCGAGGAACTCGAGCGACGCCTCGCCGACAAGGATCAGGAGATCGCCGACCTGCTCGCGAAGTACCGGCAGGCGGCGCGGGAGTTCGACGACTCGCGTGCGCGGCTCAAGAAGGACCTGAGCAAGGAGATCGAGCGCGGCCGCCGCACGATGCTCGTGGAACTGCTCGAGGTGGTTGACAACCTCGATCGCGCCATCGACGCAGCCCGTGGCGCCGGCGATCTCGCGTCGCTCCTGCGTGGCGTCGAAATGATCCGTGAGTTGTTCCTCGCCAAGCTCGACGGCTTCGGCGTGAAGCGACTCGATCCGACGGGAGAGCCGTTCGATGCCACGCGCCACGAGGCCCTGACCACCGTGCCCACCGACGACCCCTCCAAGGACCGCCTCGTGGTGGGCGTCCTGGCTCCCGGCTATCTCGTCGGAGGCGAGGTGCTGCGCCCGGCCAGGGTCGCTGTCGCACAGTTCTGCGGGCCCGCGAGTACGTCCGACGCCTGAACCTCGGGTTGTGAACCGGTCGACGGGGTCGGAGTCGATTTCAGAAACTGCGCCTCTGCAATAAGTGAAATCGACTCCGACCCCGAGGCGTCCGACGCCTGACCTCCGGTGCCTGTCCCCCTTTAGAACAAAGGGTGGATGTTGGTGAAGAGCGACAGGCAGAGTGCGTACAACGCTGACGAGGCGAACACCACGTACCCGTGGCCGACCGGCGATCGCACGGTTGCAGCCAGCCAGATGAAGAACGGAAACAGCACGCTGCAATAGCGGCCCAACCCCTCGAACTGTCCCGAGGACAGCGGCAGCGCGAGGTTGGCCAGCATGAAAAGGCCGTACGCCGTCCCGAGCTTCCACCACACGAACGGGATGGAAAGAACAAACAGGATCGCGGTCACGCCGTTCAGCGTGTCGTAGGGCGCCGCGGCTTCCGAGGTCAGGTACTCGTAGGGGCGCGTCACGAGCGCCTGCACGAGGTCAGGCAGCGGTCCCCACGTCGACGCGCCAGGGAAGTAGCCCCAGCGCTCGATGCTGTGCTTCCACTCGATGAGCGAGCCGCTCAAGGCGTACACGTAGGCGCACCACGCCGCGAATCCGGCGACGACCAGCCCGACCGATGCCCATCGGATGACCGGGGCAGGCCGGCTTCGTCCAGCGCTCCACACCAACCAGAAGAAGGCGGGAAGCGCCATGATGCCGTTGACCCGCGTGCACACAGCCAGGGCCCCGAGGACCCCCGCCAGCACCCACCGCTCGCGGCGAAGAGCGAGGAACGTCGCCACCATCAGGCACAGAAACAGGCTCTCGGAGTAGACGACGCCGAAGAAGAACGCAAACGGGAACACCCCGGCATACAGTGCCGCGCGCTCGGCGGCCTCGTCATCGAGATCCATCCGCGCAAGACGGTAGAGCAGCACGACGGCCACGATGAAGGCAGCCCACGAGATGGCGATGCCGGCGAAATAGTAGTGACGAGGCCGTGGCCCGAACAGAGGGGCGACGGCCCGCATGGCCATCGGGTACACCGGGAAGAATGCGAGGTTGCTGCGGCCACCCTCGACCCAGCGATATCCGTCCTGGGCAATCCCGCGGTACCAGCCGGAGTCGTAGCGCGCGAAGGTGTCCCAGAAGGCGTGCGGCTGCGCGAGGACGCTGAACGGCTCGCGCTGGTAGGGCGGAAAGACGACGTTCGCCCAGAAGGCGACGATGACCGTGAGCAGCCTGATCCCAACGGCAAGGGCGATCAGCCGCAGGGTCACCCGGAGCTGCGACCGGTTCCCGCCTCCCGACTCCCGGCTTCCCGCACGCTCCGGCATCGCGGCCGGATGGTAGCACCTTTTCGAGCGCTACTGTCCCTGCGGTGTCAGCAGCAGCACCCGTGCGTGGGACCCACCCTCTTGTAACTCGATCCCGGACTCCATGAGCGCACTTCCAGTGGCCCGGCCGAAAACCCGTCCATCGATTGAGACGACCTCGTACTCGACGTCCGGGAGGAGCAACACCGGGAAGACGGTGAATCGCTCGGCGGTCCCGTCGTTCTGAAACGCAAACAGCACGGCGTCCCCGGACGTGGTCACCGCCATCGTGGCATCCCACGACGGAGCGGACGCTTCGGAAACCTGCTCGGTGAGCAGGGCGGCGCTGGCACCACGAACAACCGTTCGCACACGCTTGTAGGTCTCGACCTCCCGCGCGAGCGCCTCCTGGGCATCGTCGTCGAGATCCTGGTCCCGGTAGCTGAGACCCAGCACCCCGAACATCCGGCTTCTGGTCAGCCAGCCGAGATCGTCCTCGTCGTCCAGCCGTTCACCGCCCCCCGACATGGCGTACGAGAGCAGATAGGCCGGTGGGAGCACGGTTGAGAGACCCTGCAGGTTGTGACGGACGTGCAGGGAAGGAGCCGAGCGGTCGTCCATCCAGCCGACGTCGGTGTATCGCGCGAGGCCGAGATCGATTCGGGCGCCTCCCCCCGAGCAGTTCTCGATCAGCAGCGATGGGTACCGTGTCCTCAGCTCGGCCAGGATCGCGTAGAGACCCTGCACGTGCGCGACATCGCCATCAGACGCGCCGTGACCATGTCCCTCCCGGTCGCAGAGCAGCCATGCGTTGTTGTCCCACTTGATGTAGTCGACGCCATACTCCTCGACCAGGCGGATGAGCTGATCGATGACCCACTGGCGTGCCTCCGGATGTGCGAGACAGATCTGCGCCGTGTGCTCCTCATCTTCGGCAACGTCCGGACGATAGCGACCGCCGGACGTCGCCAGCCAGGCTTCCTGAACCGAATCGGGCCGGCCCAGCGTCGCGAGGTCCACTCGCTCGGGCTCGACCCACAGCCCGAACCGCATCCCGCGCTCGTGAGCCAGGTCCGCGAGCGGGCGAATCCCGTCGGGGAACCGTTCGGCATCCGCACGCCAGGTGCCGAGGCCGTGGTCGAAGTCGTAGAAACCATCGGCCTTCGAGCCCTCGTACCACCCGGCGTCGAGCTGAAAGAGCTCGACGCCCATCCGCGAGGCCGACTCGATGGCTCTCGCGACGACGTGTGCGTCGACGCGCGTGCCGTGACCGAACCACGTGTTGTAGGTGACGAGCGGTTCGAATCCCCGTCCCTCGCGCACCACGTCGATGAGAAACGCACGCATCGCCGAAGCCACGCTCGCCTCGGTTCCAGCAGCGATGCCGAAGAACCCGCGCGGCGACGTGAAAGGCCGATCCCCGGTGACCTGGATGGACACGTCGGGCAGCAGCAGCGAAACCAGCGCGCCCTGGTCCTGACCGTCGACCGTGATCGCCCAGCGCCCCGACCACATCAGGCCCCCAAACACGGTCTCTTGGTCGCGGGTCGCGGCAAACCACGGAAAAGCCGACTCGGTCGAGCGTCCGGTGGCCTCGATTCGCAGCGACTCTCCGGCTCCCACGGACTGTCGCTCGAGGGAGAAGCCACCCCGGCTGTCTTCGGGCCCGCGCAAGCCTCTGAGCCACGCCACGTCCCGTTCCGACGTCGAGAGGCGCCAGATCGTGGGCGACTCGATCGTGAGCGGTGTGCCTCCTTGGGAGACCGTGATGGCTGTCCAGACCTCGACGACCGGCACGAGAGGGTGACAGGCGTACGAGCGCGTGATGCGCGCTGCCGGGCTGCTCGACGAGAACGTCAGATCGAGTCGCAGCCCGTTACCCTCGCTCGTCACCGCGGCACCAAGCAAGCGAGTTCCCTGCTGCGCATTAGAGAGCGTGACCTGCTGCCCGTTGATGGTGAGGGGGGCTTCCTGCGACGGCTCGACGATGGCGACGTCGCTGGTGGTCAGCGCCAGCGCCTTGACGACGAGCACACGACGGGCGTCGAAGCCGATCGTGAGCCTCATGACCCCGTTGGTCAGGGTCCAGGGGCCCGACGTGCTTGCGCGCTCGACGACGACACCGTTTTGGCGGGCGAGGATCTCGGCGCCGGCCGGCGTGGGTAGCATCCACCCCAGGAGGGCCAG